>NZ_JBHZBV010000001.1:815580-916350 GCF_042754885.1 Rhodococcus sp. NPDC059179
GGCGCCCCCCCCCCGCGGGGGGGGGGGGGGGGGGGGGGGGGGGGGGGGGGGGGGGGGGGGGGGGGGGGGGGGGGGGGGGGCGGCCGGGCGGCGGCCCCCCCCCCCCCCGCCGTGCTCGCCGTCGCCGCCTGGCTGCTGGTGGTGCTGGCGCTGGTGACCTACGTCGCGGCGGACCCGACCCTCGACGCGAACCAGCTGTTCTTCCTGGTCGACGTCGTCGGGGCGGGCGTGTACGGCACCGTCGCGGGGGTGGTGCTCGCCCGGCGCGCGCATCCGGTGCCGGTCATCCTCGGGCTCACCGCGATCGGCCTCGGGCTCGCGGCCTTCAGCTACGGCTACACCCAGCTGGCGTCCGTCCGGTCGGGCCTGCCCTGGCAGGGCGCGATCGAGCCGCTGCAGAACACGGCGTGGATACCGGGCACCCTGGCGCTGTTCCTTGTGGTCCCGTGGCTGATCCGCGACGGCAGGCTCGACGCGGCCGCCCGGGCCGGGCTGGTCGCGGGCACGCTGACCATCGTCTGGTTCTTCGTGGCCCGCACCTTCACGGACACCGCGCAGATCTGGCTGATCGCGCCGGTGGTGACGCTGGGCCTGGCCGCCGCCGTCGATGCGGGTCGCCGCTGGCGCCGCGGACCGGTCGCGGAGCGCGTCGGGCTCGGCTGGCTCTGCCTCGGCACCACGCTGATGGCGCTGTCCTTCCTGCCGCTGGCGCTGCCCCCGACGTGGCCGAGCCTGTGGATGCTCACGCCCCTGACCCAGCTGGTGGTGCAGGCCTTCTATCCGGCGGCGATCCTCGTCTCCGTACTGCGGCAGCGGATGTGGGGACTGGACCTGCCGGTCAGCCGGGCCGTGCTCGCGGGCAGCCTGACGGTGGGCCTGCTCGGGCTGTACGTGGTGGTGGCGACGGCGTTGGCGGGGCTGTTGCCGACCGCCGATTCGGTGCTCGCGCAGGCCGTCGCGGCGGGCGCCGTGGCCGTCGCGGTGCAGCCGTTCCGGCTGTGGCTGCAGCGCCGGGTGCACGACCTGGTGTACGGGGAGGGCGGCGACCCCGCCAGGGTGGTGCGCAGGCTCGGCGCCAGGTTCGCGGAGGCGGAGACCCCCGAGGACCTGCTCGCCGAACTCGCAGGCGGCGTCGCGGTGGCCCTGCGCCTGGAGTCGGTGACGGTCTGGCGTTCCGGCGACGCCGACCCCGTCGCGCGCCGCGGCGAGCCGACGGGCGATCCGACCACGGTCGAGCTCATCCACCGCGGCGCCCCAGTCGGCCGGTTGACGGTGACCGCCCCGCCGGGGGAGGCCCTCGGCGCGCGGAGCCGGAAGTCGTTGGACGAGTTGGCCTCGGTCGTCGCCACGGGTCTGGCGTTGGTGCAGGCGACGCGGGACCTGGACGCCGCGCGGGAGCGGCTGTCCACGGTCCGACTGGAGGAGCGCCGGGTGATCCGGCGGGAGCTGCACGACGGGCTGGGCCCCTCGCTCGCGGGTATTCGGCTCGGCCTGCAGGGGGTCCGGAACCTGCTGCGCACCGATTCGGATGCGGCGGTGCGGCTGCTCGAGTCGCTGCAGGTGCAGCTCGACCACCAAGTCGACGGCGTCCGGTCGTTGTCGCGCAACCTGTTTCCCCCGATCTTGGACGAGCTGGGCCTGGCCGCGGCGCTGGACGAGCTGGCCGCCCAGCACGCCCGCGGCGGGTTTGCGCTCGACGTGCGCGCTCAGTTGCCCGCCCGGGTGGATGTGTACGCGGGCGCCGCCGCCTACGGAATCGTGGTGGAGGCCGTCTCGAACGCGCGCAGGCACAGCGGTGCCGACGGGTGCCGGGTCGAGGCCGTCTGCGCCGCAACGGAATCCGGCGGACGTCAGCTCACCGTCACGATCCGGGACGGTGGCACCGGCTTCGATTCGGGTCGGGACGCGGGCGTCGGGACCCGCTCGATGCGGGAGCGGGCGGGCGAGCTGGGCGGCACCCTGGTGATCGACTCGCTGGAGCCGCACGGCACCCGGGTCACCGCGCGGCTACCGTTGGCGCCGTCATGACCGTCATCCGAGTCGCCGTGGTCGACGACCATCCCGTCTTCCGGCTGGGGATGGTGGCGCTGCTCTCGACGCTCGAGGGCATCGAGGTGGTCGCCGAGGCCTGCTCGTCGACCGAGGCGACGGCGCTGGTGACGGCCGACGTGGACGTGGTGCTGATGGACCTCGAGCTCGGCGATCGGTCCGGCGTCGAGACGACCAGGGAGCTGGTCTCGCGATTCCCGGCGCTGCGCGTGCTGATGGTGACGATGCACGAGGACGACGAGTCGATCGTGGCCTCGATGCGCGCGGGGGCCAGGGGCTACCTGGTCAACGGCGCGGTCCCGGACGAGGTGGAGCGGGCGATCCGCGCGGTCGCGAACGGCGAGCTGCTCCTCGGCGCCGCGGTGGCCGAGCGCGCGCTGGGATTCATGGCAGCCTCCAGGAGCCTGGCGCCGACCGTGTTCCCCGAGCTGACCGATCGCGAGCGTGAGGTCCTGGATCTGGTGGCGGCCGGGCTCGACACCGCGACGATCTCCCGGCGGCTGGTCCTGAGCCCGAAGACGGTCCGCAACCACATCTCGAACATCCTGGCCAAGCTCGGCGTGCCGGACCGGTCGGCGGCCATCGTGCGGGCGCGGCAGGCGGGACTGGGCTGAGCCTCGCCTGCGGGCCGGGCTGATCGGAACCGGCGTCGCCGGGCCCGCCGCGACGATCGCAACGGTCACAGAGCTCGATCGCTTCGGTCCTAGACCCAATTCTGGAACAGGTTCTAGTATGGCTTGCATCGAGGTGCATGCCTCGGGCCGGGCGCCGCTCGAGTCGGAGCCCGGCGTTGACGATGTACTGCCATGCGAACATCCGCACGCGGCGGAGCCGTGCACAGGAAGGAACACCTCACAGTGACCACAGAGGCATTCATTTATGAAGCCATCCGAACCCCACGTGGCCGAGGCAAGAACACCGGTTCGCTGCATTCGGTGAAGCCGATCGACCTGGTCACCGGCCTGGTCGGTGAGATGCGCACCCGGTTCCCGAACCTGGACGAGAACCGCATCTCCGACATGATCCTCGGTGTGGTCTCCCCGCTCGGCGACCAGGGTTCCGACATCGCCCGCACCGCGGTGACCGTCGCGGGTCTGCCCGAGACCGTCGGCGGCGTGCAGATCAACCGGTTCTGCGCATCCGGCCTCGAGGCCGTGAACATGGCGGCGCAGAAGGTGCGATCCGGCTGGGACGAGCTGGTCATCGCCGGCGGCGTCGAGTCGATGTCCCGCGTGAAGATGGGCTCCGACGGCGGCGCGTGGATGCAGGACCCGGCCACCAACTTCGACACCTACCTGGTGCCGCAGGGCATCGGCGCCGACCTGATCGCCACCATGGAGGGCTTCACCCGCGAGGACGTCGACGCGTACGCGGTCCGCTCGCAGGATCTCGCGGCGAAGGCGTGGACCGGCGGCTACTTCGCCAAGTCCGTCGTCCCGGTCAAGGACATCAACGGCATCACCGTCCTCGACCAGGACGAGCACATGCGTCCGGGCACCACCCTCGAGTCGCTGGCCGGCCTCGGCCCCGCGTTCGCCGGCATCGGCGAGATGGGCGGCTTCGACGCCGTCGCGCTGCAGAAGTACCACTTCGTCGAGAAGATCAACCACGTCCACCACGGCGGCAACAGCTCGGGCATCGTCGACGGCGCCGCGCTGGTGCTGGTCGGCACCGAGCAGGCAGGCAAGGACATGGGCCTGACCCCGCGGGCCCGCGTCGTCGCGACCGCGACCTCCGGCGCCGACTCGACGATCATGCTCACCGGCCCGACCCCGGCCGCGCACAAGGTGCTCGCCCAGGCCGGCCTGACCGTCGACGACATCGACCTGTTCGAGATCAACGAGGCCTTCGCCTCCGTCGTGCTCAAGTTCCAGAAGGACCTGAACATCCCGGACGAGAAGCTCAACGTCAACGGCGGCGCCATCGCGATGGGTCACCCGCTCGGCGCGACCGGCGCGATGATCACCGGCACCATGGTCGACGAGCTCGAGCGTCGTGGCGCCAAGCGGGCCCTGGTCACGCTGTGCATCGGCGGCGGCATGGGCGTGGCCACCATCATCGAGCGCGTCTGACGCTCACGAACTGATCAGGAGACATAAAACAGTGAGCGAACAGAACATCATCAACTGGGAGCAGGACGCCGACGGCATCGTCGTGCTCACCATCGACGACCCCAACCAGGGCGCGAACACCATGAACGACCGGTACATCTCCTCGATGAAGGAGACCGTGGACCGGCTCTACGCGGAGAAGGACGCCATCGCAGGCGTCGTGCTCACCTCCGGCAAGAAGACCTTCTTCGCCGGCGGCGACCTGAACAACCTGCTCGCCGTCCGGCCCGACCAGGCCGAGCAGATCTACCACCACAGCCTCACCCTCAAGGCCGACCTGCGTCGCCTCGAGACCCTCGGCAAGCCCGTCGTGACCTGCATCAACGGTGCGGCCCTCGGCGGCGGCCTCGAGATCGCGCTGGCCACCCACCACCGGATCGCCGCGGACGTCAAGGGCGTCAAGATCGGCCTGCCCGAGGTCACCCTCGGCCTGCTTCCCGGTGGTGGCGGCGTGGTCCGCACCGTCCGCAAGTTCGGCATCATGACCGCGCTGACCCAGCACCTCCTGCAGGGCCAGCAGCGCGCGCCGCAGCAGGCCCTCGAGGCCGGCCTGATCGACGAGGTCGTCTCCTCGGTCGACGAGCTGGTCCCGGCCGCGAAGGCCTGGATCAAGGCCAACCCCGAGTCCGGCGTGCAGCCGTGGGACGTCAAGGGCTACAAGATCCCCGGCGGCACCCCGTCCACCCCGGCGTTCGCCGCTAACCTGCCCGCGATCCCGGCGAACCTGCGCAAGCAGCTCAAGGGCGCGAACATGCCGGCGCCGCGGGCGATCATGGCCGCCGCGGTCGAGGGCAGCCAGGTCGACGTCGACAACGCGCTGAAGATCGAGGCACGCTACTTCACCTCGCTGGTCACCGGCCAGGTCGCGAAGAACATGATCCAGGCGTTCTTCTTCGACCTGCAGTCGATCGGTTCGGGCGCCTCCCGCCCGCAGGGTGTCGAGAAGACCTCGATCAAGAAGATCGGCGTGCTCGGCGCAGGCATGATGGGCGCGGGCATCGCGTACGTCTCCGCGAAGGCCGGCTTCGAGGTCGTGCTCAAGGACGTCACCATCGAGGCGGCGACCAAGGGCAAGGCGTACTCCGAGAAGATCGAGGCCAAGGCCCTCTCGCGCGGCAAGACCACGCAGGAGAAGTCGGATGCCCTGCTCGCGCGCATCACCCCGACCGCGGACGCGGCCGACTTCGCGGGCGTCGACTTCGTCGTCGAGGCCGTCTTCGAGAGCCCCGAGCTCAAGGCCAAGGTCTTCCAGGAGATCGAGGACATCGTCGAGCCGAACGCGCTGCTGGGCTCGAACACCTCGACCCTGCCGATCACCGGTCTCGCGACCGGCGTCAAGCGCCAGGAAGACTTCATCGGCATCCACTTCTTCTCGCCCGTCGACAAGATGCCGCTGGTGGAGATCATCCGCGGTGAGAAGACCTCCGACGAGGCGCTGGCCCGGGTGTTCGACTACGTCCAGGCCATCCGCAAGACCCCGATCGTGGTCAACGACTCGCGTGGCTTCTTCACCTCGCGCGTCATCGGCACCTTCATCAACGAGGCCATCGGCATGGTCGCCGAGGGCATCGAGCCGGCCACCATCGAGCAGGCAGGCATGCAGGCCGGCTACCCGGCGGCGCCGCTGCAGCTCTCGGACGAGCTGAACCTGACGCTGATGCAGAAGATCCGCGCGGAGTCCAAGGCCGCGGCGCTGGCCGAGGGCAAGGAACTGCCCGCCGACCCGGCAGGCGACGTCATCAACTTCCTCGTCGAGGGCAACGACCGCAAGGGCCGCCTCGGCGGCGCGGGCTTCTACGAGTACGTCGACGGCAAGCGCACCGGCCTGTGGTCGGGCCTGCGTGAGCAGTTCAACTCCGGCTCGAACCCGGCCCCGATCGAGGACCTGATCGAGCGGATGCTGTTCATCGAGGCCATCGAGACGCAGAAGTGCTTCGACGAGGGCGTCCTGATGACCAGCGCCGACGCCAACATCGGCTCGATCATGGGCATCGGCTTCCCGGCCTGGACCGGTGGCGTGCACCAGTACGTCGTCGGCTACGAGGGCGGCAAGGCCGGCTTCGTCAAGCGGGCCGAGGAGCTCGCCGCGAAGTACGGCGAGCGCTTCACCCCGCCCGCCTCGCTCAAGGCCTAGGCAGCTCCGCTGCCCGTGCGCGGTTGACGGGTCTCTGGACCCGTTAACCGCGCACGGGTGCGTCAGCACCTGTGGATAAACCGGGCTCACCGCGCTGTCCGTGTCGGACCGCGCGGTGACGCTCCGGTGATGACCACAACACCAGATTCGCTTCAGCTGCTCCTCGACTCGCAGCACGGGCTCGTTTCCCAATCACAGCTCCGTACAATCGGTTTCCCCAAGACGCGGGTGCGCCACCGGCTCGAATCAGGCCGTTGGCAGGCTGTTCTGCGTGGCGTCTACGCCACGACCAGCGGCCCACTCACCCGCGAGATGGTCCTTGTCGGGGCGCTCCTGTTCGGTGGCGGTCACGCGATCCTCAGTCATCGCACGGCCGCGGAGGAATGGGGGATGTATCCGGTCGACGCGCAGTCGCCGGTGCACATCACCGTCCCGTACGGGAAGTCGGCGATCTCTCAGAGCCGCAGCACTCGGACTGCGCCCCCTCTGGCCGTCCCCGCGCCGAGTCCTGGCTCGACACTGCACCCCGGCGTCATACTGCACCGGTCCCGCGCGCACAGGCACATTGGCATTGATACCGATCGGCCGCGGACGACGAAGGCGGACACCGCGCTCGACGTCGCGATTGCCGAACCCACGGCGCGCCGCGCCTATGTCTCGTTGATCACGACAGTCACCAACGCGCGTATTCGCCTTGCCGACGTTGCGGAGCGGATGCTCGAGCGTCCTCCCCGACGCTATGTTCGAGCACTCGACGGGGCTGTGAAGTTACTTGCCGAGGGCGTGCAGTCCGTTCTCGAGTACCACTACGCCGTGGACGTCGAGCAGGCGCACGCGCTGCCGTCCGCGGCTCGTCAGGGCCCGGTCATCGTGGACGGACGCATCCTCTACGAGGATTGCGACTACACCGAGCACGGAGTCCCGCTCATCGTGAGACTCGACGGGCGGTGGGCCCACTCGATGCGCGAGATCCAGTTCCGGGACCGTCGCCGCGACAACGCAGCCGAACTCGCCGATCGGCCGCGCCTGGTGTTCGGCATGGAGGAGGTCGGCGGGGAGTCCTGCGGGGTCGCGCGGGATGTCGAGCAGGTGCTGATCAGGGAAGGGTGGGTCAGACGCGACGAAAACCCGTGCGCTGCCTGTGCGCGGCTAGCGGGCCCAGGGACCCGTTAACCGCGCACGGGCAGCGGAGCTGCCTAGCCCTTCCACCACGGGCGCAGCGGTACCTCGGCCTGGCCCTTGGGGCCGAGCTTGACGGCCAGCACCTGGTGCAGCTGAACCACGTTGCGTTCGAACCCGAGCCGCGAGCCGGCCATGTAGAGCCCCCACACCCGTGCGGTGCCCTCGCCGACCTCCGCGACGCAGGCATCCCAGTTGTCCACCAGGTTCTGGCACCAGCCGGCCAGGGTGAGTGCGTAGTGCTCGCGCAGGTTCTCCTCGTGCCGGACCTCGAGGCCGATGTTCTGGATCTCGGTGATGATCCGGCCCGACCCGGTCAGCTCGCCGTCCGGGAACACATAGCGGTCGATGAAGCCGCCCGCGCGCGCCTGGTGCCGGTTGTCCGGGCGGGTGATGCAGTGGTTGAGCATCAGGCCGCCGTCGCGCAGCTTGGATTGGATGAAGCCGAAATAGGCGGGGTAGTTGTGCACCCCGATGTGTTCGGTCAGCCCGATCGAGGACACCGCGTCGAAGCCGGTCTCGGCGATGTCCCGATAGTCGGAGTGCCGGACCTCCGCAAGATCCGAAAGGCCTTCGTCGGCAATGGCTTTCTGTGCCCACGCGGCCTGCTCGGCGGACAGCGTCACGCCGATCACCTTGACGCCGCGCCGCGCCGCGAAGCGGACCATCGAGCCCCAGCCGCAGCCGATGTCGAGGAGCCGGTCGCCTGCCTTGAGTCCGAGCTTCTCGAACACGAGGCGGTACTTGTTCTCCTGCGCGTCCTCGAGGCTCTGGTCCTCAGATTCGTAGGCCGCGCAGGTGTAGGTCATGGACGGGCCGAGCACGTGCTCGTAGAAGGTGTTCGACACGTCGTAGTGGTGGTGGATGACCTCGGCGTCGCGAGTCTTGGAGTGGCGCATGCCTTCCGCGAGCCGGCGCCAACGGGGCAGCGCCTCCTGCGGGGGAGGGGCGATGGGCCGCAGCAGGTCCCAGCCGAGCGAGCGGGTGATGCTGGCCAGGGTGAGCGCCGACGGTCGCCGGAAGTGCAGGTCGTCGCCCATGACCCGGAGAACCTCGTAGGGGTCGCCCGGGTGCACCCCGGTCGCCTCGAGGTCGCCGGACACGTAGGCGCGTGCCATACCCAGGTCGCCGGGCGCGGTCGCCAGATAGGTGGTGCCCCTGGGGGACTTCAGCGTCAGGCCGTACTCGGCGTCCTCCGGGCCGGCGGCGCTGCCGTCGTACGCGGTGAAGCGGAGCGGGATCTCGCCGTCGGAGACGGTCTCGAGGATCTCGGCGATCGAGAGCCTGTGGTTGCCGTTTCCTGTCGAGGTATGAGAGTCCTTGAACGTGGTCACTTACGTTGCACCGCCTTCGAATACAGGTCCAGTAGTCGAGAATCGGGGTCGTACTTGTTCTTGAGTGAGGAGTAGTTCTCGCCGCCGTACAGGCGGGCGAAGTCGTCCGCGGAGTAGTAGGAATCGGAGTACAGGGACTTGTGCCCATCGAACTCGTCGACGGTGTCCTCGATCAAGCGGTTTGCGGCGCCCTCACGCGCGCCCGGGACGATCGGCACCGAGGACCAGAAGCCGATGTTGACGTAGGTGCGCTTCGGCTCGAGCGGATACAGCGGCCACGGCCGCACCGCGGATGCGCCTGCGGGGCCGGGCTCGCGCAGCCGCAGCGGGCACAGCCACAGCGGCTCGATGGGGATCTCGCGCAGGAACCACCGGACGAAGTCGGCGGTGTGCTCGATCGGCACCTCGACGTCCTGCACGACCCGCTCACGCGGTGGGTTGCCCTTGCGGCGTTCGAGTCGGTCGCCGATGTCGTACTTCTGGTCGAGGGCGATCAGCTTCCAGTAGAAGCTGCTGCGGCGGTAGCGCTTCGGCCACAGCCGCCGGATTCGCGGGTTCTGCGCGCCGAACGCCCGCGAGCACCAGAACCAGTCGGTGTCCCAGCGCCACAGGTAGTCGGCGATGGTGAGCCGGTCCGTCTTGGGGCGGGTGGTGGACTGGTGCTGCAGCGACCGGTAGTAGATCTGTTGCCCGGTGTAGTCGCTGACGGGTCCGCGCTCCTCTGTCTGGGTGCCCAGCGTCAGATACGCCTCGGTCGCCGAGAACACCACCCCGTCGAGGTAGTCGACGGCGATGCCGTCGTGGCTGCGGTCGGTGACGATGCGGTCCATCGCATCCTGCATCGTGGTGAGGTCGTCGAACTGCAGGTGTCTCAGCGCGACAAACGGTTTCACCGGTTCCAGTTCGATGCGGAGCCGGGTCGAGTAGCCGAGGGTGCCGTACGAGTTGGGGAAGCCCCAGAACAGGTCCGAGTGCTCGCCGTCGGGGGTGGCGGTGATGATCTCCCCGCCGCCGGTCAGCACGTCGATCTCCAACACCGATTCGTGCGGCAGCCCGTTGCGGAACGAGGTCGACTCGATGCCGAGGCCGGTGACGGCGCCGCCGAGGGTGATGGTCTTGAGTTGCGGGACCACCAGCGGCGCCAGGCCGTACGGCAGCGTCGCGGCGACCAGATCCTCGTAGGTGCACATGCCCGCGACGTCGGCGGTGCGGGCGGCCGGGTCGACCGAGATCACCCCGCTCAGGCCCGACACGTCCAGCCCGGGCGCATTCGTCTTGGCCCTGGCCCGGAACAGGTTCGAGGTCTTCTTCGCCAGGCGCACCGTCGCGGACGGCGGGATCGCGCGATAGCTGGCGAGCAGGCGCTCGACACCCGCACGATGGGCCGCCGCGCCGGTCTCAGCCGGCGTGGTTGATCGTCGACCCAGTCCTTGCAACGCACTCTGAGAGGCAGCCACACCCCGACGCTATCGCCTGCGTGCCGGACCGGCCACCCAAGTGGAAGCCGGTCGGAGGAAACGTCACGCAAATGTTGCGAACCGGTCGCGATCCGGGGTGCGGGCACCGCGTGTGATCCGACGCACACGGCGCGCGGGGGGCTGGCCGGGCGGTTCGCGCAGCGGGCACGATGGCGGGGTCGGTCACGATCGGGGCCGGCCAGCACAGCTAAGGAGATCCACAGTGGGACAGGTCAGCGCCAGCAGTTCGGTCGAGGTCGCGGCGGCTCCGGAGAAGGCGCTCGCGGCGCTCGCCGACTACGAGACGGTGCGTCCCCGCATCCTCTCCGAGCAGTACCTGGACTACCGGGTCCTCGAGGGCGGCCAGGGCGTAGGCACGGTCGCGCAGTGGACGTTGAAGGCGACCGAAAAGCGGTCGCGCGACATCAAGGCCACGGTGACCGTCGACGGCAGCACCGTCACCGAGAAGGACGCCAACTCCACCCTCGTCACCACCTGGACCGTCGCCCCGTCCGGCACCGGATCCACGATCACCACGACCACCGAGTGGAAGGGTGCCGGCGGCATCGGCGGCTTCTTCGAGCGCACCTTCGCGCCGGGTGGACTGCGGAAGATCCAGGCCGCCGTGCTGGCGAACCTGGCCCGCGAACTGGCCTGACGCGGATCGCCGCCGCGGCCGGTGACCGACGCGATCGGTCAGCGGCCGCCCAGGTATTCGACGATGCCGAACACCACGGCGCGCGCGTACCTGGCCCGGCCCGCATCGCTGGTCATCGCGCCTGCCTCGTCTGCGTTGCGCATGTTGCCCAGCTCGACCAGGATCGACGGCCGCTCGGACAGGTTTAGCCCACTCAGGTCATCCCGCGGCTGCAGCCCGGCGACGCCGACGTAGGTGGCGGGCGTGAAGCCGGACGTCTCGAGGGCATCGCGCATCGACTTGGCGAACGCGAGCGAGGGGCCGGCCTGCACCGCGTTCAGCGGCGGCGCCGAGAAGCAGACGTGGAAACCGTGCTGGTCCGGCGCGGCGCCGTCGGCGTGGATCGCGACCACCACGTCCGCCCCTGACGCGTTGGCGTCGGCGGCCCGCTTGTCCACGCACGCCGCGACCGACGCGTCGTCGGGGCGGCTCAGCAGCACCCGGGCGCCGAGATTCTCGAGCTCGGTGCGCATCTGGGCGACGACCTCCCAGTTCAGGGTGTGCTCGGGATAGCCGCCGTCGGTGGCGGTGCCGGTGGTCTGGCATTCCTTGGTGCCGCCGCGCCCGGTCGGCACCTGCGTGGTCATGCCCGCGTCGTTCGCGCCGTTGTGGCCCGGGTCGAGGAAGACCGTCTTGCCCTGCAGCACGGCCGATCGCACCAGCTCGACCGTGCTGGTGGGGGCCGCGGTCACGCCAGAGGCGGTTTCGGTGGGGATGGTGCAGCCGGACATCGCGAGGGCCGAGGCCGCGGCGGTCACCGCCAAGACACTCCGGTACCCGGCCCACTTCACACGCACGGGGCCACGCTATCGGGATGCGGCTACGCTGACGGGGCAACACGCAGAAAGGACATCGACGTGCAGCCCGGTGGACAACCCGATATGCAGCAGCTCCTCGCGCAGGCCCAGCAGATGCAGCAGCAGCTGATGGCGGCGCAGGCAGAGATCGCCGAGGCGGAGGTCACCGGCCAGGCCGGCGGCGGACTCGTCACGGCCACGGTCAAGGGGACCGGCGAGGTCGTCGCGTTGACGATCGACCCGAAGGTGGTCGATCCCGACGACGTCGAGACCCTGCAGGACCTCGTGATCGGCGCGATCGCGGACGCCTCGGGCAAGGCGCAGGAGATCGCGGCGGGCAAGCTCGGCCCCCTCGCGGGCGGCCTGCCCGGGCTCCCCTTCTAGAGGCCCCGGTGTACGAGGGTCCGGTACAGGATCTGATCGACGAGCTCGGCAAGCTGCCGGGCATCGGGCCCAAGAGTGCGCAGCGCATCGCCTTCCACCTGCTCAGCGTGGAGCCGCCGGACATCGACCGGCTCCAGGCCGCGCTGCAGCGGGTCCGTGACGGGGTGCAGTTCTGCGTGGTCTGCGGGACGGTGTCCGACAAGGAGAAGTGCCGGATCTGCGCGGACGCCCGGCGCGACCGCACCGTCATCTGCGTCGTCGAGGAGCCCAAGGATGTTCAGGCCGTCGAGCGGACGCGGGAGTTCCGCGGCCGCTACCACGTGCTCGGCGGCGCGCTCGATCCGTTGAGCGGTGTCGGGCCGGATCAGCTCCGCATCCGGGAATTGTTGGCACGCATCGGCAATCAGGAGGACGGCGTCGACGTGTCGGAGGTGATCATCGCGACCGATCCGAACACGGAGGGCGAGGCCACCGCGACGTATCTGGTCCGGATGCTGCGCGACTTCCCCGGACTGACGGTGTCGCGGTTGGCGTCGGGCCTGCCGATGGGCGGGGACCTGGAGTTCGCCGACGAGCTCACCCTCGGGCGGGCGCTCTCGGGGCGCCGAACCCTCTGAGTCGACCCGGCGATCCGCCGCCCCGGCCTGCGCCGCCCCGCCGGATTCCGGTGTTAGCGTGGATCTATGCCGGTCCGTCGGCCAGGGGCGCGAACGACCGCGGGTGCACTCGCGTGGCACACCCGGGTCGCGATGGTCGTGTTCTCGATGGCCACCGCGTTCGCCGTGTCCCAGGAACCCGGGGCGGCGGACGCCCAGCAGGCCGTCCCCCTCCCGCCCGTCACCGGGCTGCCGGGGCTCGTCGACGCGATCGTGCCGCCGCCGGCGCTCGGTCCGCCGCCGGGGGAGGCGCCGCCGATAGCGGCCGCCCCGGGTGCGCCCGCCGAAATCCAGGCGCTGCGGATCGCGGTGATGCCCTCGGACGTGGGGGACCCGTTCTTCGACGAATGGCCGGATTCGCTGGGGGACAGGGCGAATGGTGACGTGCTCGCGATGCGGGACGTGACCGCGTCGGCGGCGCCCTTCGTGGGTGCGCCGGTGCGTGAGGTCCGGCAGCTCAAGGTCCGGACGACGGACTCCGCGGGGGCGCCCTCGTTCGCGACGGCGACGCTGATCGTCCCCGCGCTGCCGTGGACCGGGGCCGGCAGCCGCCCAGTCGTGGTCAACAACCTGCCCATCGATGCGCTCGGCCGAGCCTGCACGCCCAGCTACACACTCGCGCACGGACTGAGCCTGTCCACCAACGTCGCCGACTTCGTCCCGCCGACGACCGCGCTGGCCGCCGCGAACGGCTACGCGGTCCTCATCCCGGACCACGAGGGACCGCGGATGGCCTACGCCGAGCCGTACGTCGCGGGGCACGCGGTCCTGGACACCATCCGCGGACTGCGCCGCGCGATGCCCGACGAGTTCGGCGCAGGCAAGATCGCGATGACGGGCTACTCGGGCGGGGCGATCGCCACCCACGGTGCCGTCAAGCTGATCGACCCCTACGCCCCGGAGTTGGCCGACGACATCGTCGGTGCCGCGCTGGGCGGGGTCCCGGCGAACTTCGAGATGCTCACCAGGAGCATGAACGGCAACCTCGCGACCGGGCTGTTCCACGGCGCGACCATGGGCGTGGCCAGGGAACGCACCGACATCCTCGGCCTGGCCAACAACCTGGCACGGCAGCTGGCCACCTCCCCGCTCAAGGACCAGTGCGTTTACACGCTCGGCGCGGCGGGGGCGACGTTCCTGCCGATCGAGACGATGGCAACCGTCGACAATCCGCTCGCCTCGCCGCAGGCGCGCGAGCTCTACCGCGCGATGAAGATGGCCGGCATGGCATCGGGCACCCCGCTCTACATCTACAACGGCGCGCAGGAGTTCTGGATCCCGGCGGCGGGGGCGCGCGAGCTCTACGCCGAGCAGTGCGGGCTCGGTGTGCCCGCGGTGTACCGGGAGGTGTTCGGCGAGCACCTGATCGGCGCGGTCACCGGCTACCCCGGGGCGCTGCAGTGGCTCGACGAGCGGCTGCGCGGGATCCCCGCACCGGACGAGTGCCCGCCCGCGTGACCCTCGCGGTTGGTGGATCCGCGGCGTAGGTTCTCGATTGCACACCGTCCACAGCCACGACTCGGCCCTAGGAGACAGCAGTGCCTGAACCCAGATCGATCGTCGGCGCCCCGTGTTGGGTGGACCTGACCAGCTCGGATCCGCAGCGCGTCATCCCCTTCTACTCGGGCCTGTTCGGGTGGGCGGCGGACACCAACGAGGACCCGGAGTACGGCGGTTACACGATCTTCAGTAAGGGCGGCAAGCCGATCGCCGGCCTGATGTCGCAGCAGGAGGGCAATCCGTACGGCAACGTGTGGACGGTCTATCTGGCGAGTACGGACGCGGCGGCGACAGCGGACCAGGCCACGGCGGCGGGTGGGCAGGTGATGATGCCGGCCATGGTGCTCGGTGACCAGGGCACGATGGCGATCCTCGGCGACCCGGCGGGTGCCGTGGTGGGTGTCTGGCAGGCGGATCAGCACCGCGGGTTCGGCCTGGTCGACGAGGCCGGTGCCCCGGTGTGGTTCGAGACGCTCTCGCGTGACTACGCCGCGGCGTTGCCGTTCTACGAGAGCGTGTTCGGCTGGACCTGCGAATCGATCGGCGACAGCGACGAATTCCGGTACTCCCAGGCCAAGATCGGCGATGAGATGGTGGCTGGCGCGATGGACGCGTCCGGCTTCCTCCCGGACGGGGTGCCGTCGTTCTGGCAGTTCTACGTCGGGGTCGAAGACACCGACCGCGCGCTGGAGCGGGTCGCGGAACTCGGCGGCACCGTCGTGCGTCCCGCCGAGGACACGCCCTTCGGTCGGCTGGCGTCGGTGGCGGACCCGTTGGGCGCGAACTTCCAGATCGCCTCGATCCAGCCGCAGTAGGAGCCCGGGGTCAGAGCTGCTCGCTCAGCGCGGCGAGGCCGTCGCCGGACAGGTCCGCCAGCGCGGCGGGCCGTCCGGTCATGGCCAGCACCAGGGAGAGCATCGGACCGGTGACCTCCGGACCGGTCCCCGTCGACCAGTCGGTGTCGTCGGCGCGCAGGGTGAGCCCGGCGATGCGGGTCTTCGCGCCGATGAGCAGGTTCGAACCCTTGTAGAAGTCGGCCACGCGGACAACGGCTTCCGTCGGGTACTCGTGTGCGATCCCGAGGGGACGCCGGATGTCCTCGGCGTGCACGATCGTCTCGCCCAGCCAGGTGTCGACCGGGCCAGGCGGTGCGGAGGATCGGTTCGCGGCGGACCGGAACTGCGCGAGGGTGTCGGCAGGCGTGCCCGCGGTCTCGCGCGCGATCTCCTTCGCGAGCATCGGTTCGAAGCGGAATCCGGTCCCCGCCATCTTGAGGACGAACCGGGCAGGCGACATCTTCGCGGTGGCCGTCATGTGACCGAGCGCCTCCCAGACCGACCAGTGTTCGCACAGCGACGGGGTGGACCACTGCTCGTCGCTGAGGGCGTCGAGGTCGTCGGCGAGCGCCGAACGCTCGGAGTGAATCGTGGGCCATGGGCCGGGTGCTGCCATGGTGCCTCCCGGAAGCAACTGCCGACGGACCGCACGGTGGGCGCGACCTGCCGTCATCGGTATCTCTGACGATCGTCCTCGCCGCCCGTTTCCGCAATCGCGTCCTAGTCGGGCCGCCTCGAAGTTCACCCCTGATTCGCAGGTCAGAACTATTGCCGAGGGTGCCGAGCCGGGCGTACTCTCAGTGGTGCGGATCAAGAAGAAAGGCCGGTAACGGTCAATAACTTGAGAAGCAGAGATCCGGCCGAGGATGCGATTAATCGCTACATCCCCGGCCGAACCCCTGTCTGGGGGAGGTCACATCCCCGAACCCCGTTCATCGAGCTCCCAGGTGATGCCGAAGGGCGCGAGCGCGTCGAGGAAGTCCTCGGCATCGAACGCTTCGGCCGCCGCGAGCGCGCCTGCCTTGGCTGCGCGGTCGGTGAGCCGGACCGCCGCCTCCACCGCCATCAGCGCCGAGTCGACATAGGCGTCGCGGCCGCTCACCACACCGCGCACCGAGCGGCCGTCGGCGCCGAACGCATCGACCACGAGGTCGTAACTCAGGCCAGGCGTGGGCTCGTCCGGCAGCGACTCGACGATCTCCGCGCTGAATCCGCTCAGCTGGCTGTGGAATGCGGTCTCCAGCACGCCCTCGACGTAGGACACGTCGGAGTGGCGGGGGATCGTGATCACCGGGGGTTGCGGGAACTTCGACACGGCCGTGGACGCGGTGGCACCGGGGAAGGTCATCTCGGGGCGCCGCGCGGTCCCGCCGGTTCGCAACTCGCCGTCCTCGAAGTGCCAGCCGCCGCTGCGGAACCAGTCCAGGCCGGCCAGTACCGTCCGCGCACTGCCCTTGGAGCCGTTGCCCTCACTCGTGCCGACGAGGCTCATCGCGATCTCGACCGGACCCGTGAGCAGCCGCGAGGTCAGGTAGCCGAGGAGGTCGCCGGGCAGATTGCTGTTGGTGATGCCGGGGACCGCCGTCACCCCTGCCGCTTCGGCACGGCCGGCGTAGTCGTCGAACACCCGCTTGAGGAAGAGCTGCTCGCCGGACATGTCCGTGTAGTGCGCGCCCGCGTCGATCGCGGCCGCGAGGACCGCCTCGCCGTGCTCCACGTAGGCGGGCAGGCTGCTGATCACCGCGTCGGCGCCGGTGAAGGCGGCCACCAGGGCGCCGTGATCGTCGAGGTCCGCCATCCGGACCTCGGCGGCAGGCATCCCGGCGGCCTCGGCGGCGGCACGCATCCGATCGGCGTTGCGGCCCACCAGGATCGAGGTGATGCCGCGGCGGCCGAGTTCGGTGAGGAGGGAGCCGCCGGTGACGCCGGTGGCGCCGTAAACGGCGATCGTCTTGGTGGGCTCGGTGGAGTTCGTTGTTGTCATGACTCAAACGGTATGACCGCCGACTGAGTGATTCAATGGTTGAAATGCTCACTTTCATGTCTGAAACACTCATAGCATGAGCGGTACGGTGAGCCCGTGGACATTCTCAGTGACACGATCGCGGCTATTCGCACGGGCAGCCCGACCTCCGGCATGTTCGTCCGCCACGCGCCGTGGGGGCGCAGCTACCCGGTGGTGCCGGGAGCGGGCTTCCACGTGGTGCTCGAGGGGTCCTGCTGGCTGGTGCCGCAGGGCGGCGCGCCCATGGCGCTCGGCGTCGGCGACGTCGTCTTGATGCCGCGCGGCGCGGACCACGACCTGCTCGACGGTCTCGACAGTCCGGTCACCGAGACCGCGCGGCCGGGCGAACCGAGGGAGATCTCCGGCCCCGGCGTGCGGGCGGCGCTGCTGTGCGGGGCCTACGAACTCGGCAGGCAGCGCAGTCACCCGTTGTTGGACGAGCTGCCCGAATTCGTCCATCTCCCTGCGCGTCCCGGCCGTCACCCGGCCCTGCGCGGCGCCGTGGACCTGCTGGTCGCCGAGATCGCCGAACCGAGGCCGGGTAGCGACGCGGCGGTTCCCGCACTGCTGGAGACCCTGCTGCTGTTCATCCTCCGCGCCTGGTTCGACGAGCAGGCCAGGGACCGCGTGACCGGTTGGGCGGGCGCCTTCGCCGATCCGGCGGTCGCCGCCGCCCTGCGCGCAGTCCACGAAGAACCCGGTCGCTCGTGGACCGTGTCCGACCTCAGCGACGTGGCGGGGGTCTCCCGGGCAACCCTGGCCAGGCGCTTCACCGCCACGGTCGGCGAGCCGCCGCTGGCCTACGTGACCCGCTGGCGCATGCTGACCGCCGCGCGCCTGCTGCGAGAGACCGACAACTCGCTGGGTGCGGTGGCTCGAAAGGTCGGCTACAACTCCGAATTCGCCTTCGCCAAGGCGTTCAAGCGTGAGTACGGGCTCGCTCCGGGGCAGTATCGCCGGGCCGAGGACAAGCCCCCACTCGTCGCGGTCTGATCGGTGCTACCGGCCGACCGCGAGACGCTCCCGCCGCAGCCGGCTCACCTCGTCGAGTTCCAGCGGTTCCAGCGCGTCCACACCCATTGCGCGCGCCAGCAGCAGATCCGCCAGTTCCGGGTTCCGGGCCAGCGCCGGGCCGTGCATGTAGGTGCTGATCACCGAGCCCTGCACCACGCCCTCGAGCCCGTCGCCGACGCCGTTGCCGACGCCGTGCGTGACCCGGCCGAGCGGCTTGGCGTCCGGGCCGAGGGTGGTGCCGCCGCGATGGTTCTCGAACCCGGTCAGCGGCTGCGTCAGCCCGTCCAGCATCGGTCGGGTGATCACCTCGCCGATCGAGCGCTCGGCCTGCGGCGCAGTGGTGACGTCGAGCAGCGACACGCCCTCGACCCGTTCGCCCGCCGAGGTCTCGTACCAGTGGCCGAGCACCTGGATGGCCGCGCAGATCGCCAGCACCGGCGCGCCGCGACCGGCCGCCTGCTGCAGCCCGGGGTAGCGGGCCAGGTGCCGGGTCGCGAGACGCTGCGCCGAATCCTCTGCGCCGCCAAGGGTGTACACGTCCAGCGACTCGGGCACCGGGTCGGACAGCGTGATCTCGACGATCTCCGCGTCGATGCCGCGCATCCGCAGCCGCTGGCGCAGGATCAGCGCGTTGCCGCCGTCGCCGTAGGTTCCCATCACGTCGGGCAGCACCAGCCCGATCCGCACCGTCGATTCAGGCATCCCTGTTCTCCTTCGCGATGGCCGTGTTCAGGTCACGGAACGCCGTGTAGTTGGCCAGCACCTCGACCCGCCCGGGCGGGCAGGATGCGATGGCGCGCAGCGGGTTCGGTTCCAGGGTGTGCTCGACTCCCGCGTAGGTCAGGCGCACCGCGAGGTCGGTGGCCCGCTCGCCGGACGCGACCACCTTGACGCCCTCGAAATGCTCGAACCGCACGTCCCACAGCCAGGACAGGTCCTCGCCGTCGGGGACCTGCCCGTTGACGGCGATGACCAGCCCGTCGACGCTGTGGTCGATCATCGACAGCGCCTCCTGCCAGCCGGCCGGGTTCTTGGCCAGGAGCATCCGGAGCGTGTGCGCACCGACCTGGACGGTGCTGTAGCGACCGGCGATCTCGCGGACGGAGGCGGCCGCGGCGACTGCATCCTCGGCGCGCGCGCCCAGGGCGACGGCGGCCGCGACGGCCTGGGCGGCGTTGCCGCGGTTCGCCTTTCCTGGCAGCGTCAACGTCATCGGGACCTTCGCCCCGTCCGGGCCGTAGAGGTGTGCGTCGTCGAGCCACCAATCGGGGGTGGGCCGCTCGAAGTCGGTTCCGGTGCTGCGCCAGTGGCTGTAGGCGATGCCCGTCACGTCGCCCGACCGTTCCTCCCAGACGATCGGTTCGCCGCTGCGCGGGCAGCTCACCGAGTCGCCCGCCCAGCCGCCGCCAGCCGCGACCCACACCACGTTCGGTGCGTCGTACGCGGCGGAGGCGACGAGCACGTCGTCGCAGTTGGCGATCACGACCGCGTCGGGGTGCCGAGCCAGGCCCGCCCGCAGCTTGCGTTCGATCATGTTGATCTCGCCGACCCGGTCGAGCTGGTCGCGGCTGAGGTTCAGCAGCACGATGGCCTGGGGGTCGAGGGCGTCGCTGACGTGCGGGACGTGCAGCTCGTCGACCTCGATGGCGGCCAGCGACGCGTCCACGTGCGAGCTCAGCGCGGCGACGATGCCTGCGTCCATGTTCGCGCCGTCGGCCTGGGTCGCGACGTCACCGATGGTGGCCAGCGCCGCCGCGGTCATCCGGGTGGTCGTCGACTTGCCGTTGGTCCCGGTGATCACGACGGTGCGCTTGCCGCGGCCGAGCTGCGTCATCAGGGTGGGGTCGATCTTGAGGGCGATCAGGCCGCCGATCATCGAGCCCTTGCCGCGACCGGCCTTCTGCGAGGCCCACGAGGCCAGGGCGGCGGCGCGCAGTGCGAGACGTCCGCGGGCGGAGAATCGTGTGGCCGGGCGGGTCGCCCCATCATGACGTGTAGACACGGGCAGAGTTTTCCACACCCGCAGGCGACGTCAGACCCGCGCCACTTCCGGGGTGGGCATCGTCACTGGGAGGGCCGTCGGCGGCCCGGGCGGGGCCGCGGCCTCCGACGTCCCCGCCCGGGCCATTCCGCCGAGGCAGCCCGCGACCACGATCGCCGCGCCCGCCAGCGACAGCACGCTGGGCCGCTCGCCCAGCACCAGCCAGGCCGCGCCGATCCCGACGACCGGTACCAGCAGCGAGAACGGCGCCACCACCCCAGCCGGGTAGCGGCTCATCAGCGCCGACCACAGTCCCGATCCGGCGATGGTGCCGAGCAGGACGATGTACGCGAGCCCGGCGAGCGCGGGCCAGCCGTCGGCGCTGAAGGAGGCGCCGAGCGCGGACCAGCCGACGGTGGGGCCCTCGACCACGGCGGACAGCGCGAGCATCGGCAGCGGCGCCACCACTGTCATCCACAGGGTCAGCCGCAGCGGATTGTCCGCCCGGGCCAGCCGGTTGCCGAGGTTGCCGAACGCCCATCCCAGCGCGGCGAGCAGGGTGAGCAGCACCGGCAGCAGCGCCGCGTGTTGGGCGCGGTCCCAGCCGATCATCGCCATCCCGCAGACCGCGACCGCGATCCCGAGGAGCTGGCGGCGGCTCACGCCCTCGCGCAGCAGCAGGGCGCCGAGCAGCACGGTGAACGGTGCCGAGGCCTGCAGCACCAGGGAGGCCAGGCCGGTCGGCATGCCGGTGTTCATCGCCCAGAACAGGAACCCGAACTGCGCCACGCCGAATCCGAATCCGTAGAGCAGGAGCCAGCGCAGCGGCACGTTCGGACGCGGCACGAACAGCACCACCGGGATCGCGATGACCAGGAATCGCAGCGCCGCGAAGAAGAACGGCGGGAAGTGGTCGAGCCCGGCGCGGATCGCGAGGAAGTTCAGTCCCCACAGCAGTGCGACGGTTAATCCCATGGCTCGGTCACGGTTGGTCATGCGGTCAATCGTGAGCGAGTAAAAGCATCAGAACAATCGAATATAAATTGACGGTTGATGTAGATTTTCTACATGGATGCCGGGCGGTTGCGAGTGCTGCGTGAGCTCGCCGACCGGGGGACCGTATCGGCGACCGCCGCCGCCCTCTCGATGACGCCGTCGGCGGTGTCGCAGCAGCTCAAGGTCCTGGCCAGGGAGGCGGGGGTCGTGATCCTCGAGCCGGACGGCCGTCGGCTGCGGCTCACCGACGCCGGGCGCGCGCTGGTCCTGCGCGCCGAGGACGTGCTGTCCGCCCTGGACCGGGCCCGTGCGGAGATGGACTCGTACCGCGGGTCGCCCAGGGGGCGGGTCCGTGTCGCGCTGTTCCCGTCCGGCGCCGCGCTGCTGCTGCCAGGGGTGCTGACCCGGATCGCGGATCTCGGCGTCGAGATCGAGGCGCACGACGTGGACGAGCCGTCCTCGGCGGTGCCGCAGCTGCTCGCCGACTACGACGTGATCCTCACCCACCGGGACGAGCGGGCGCCGTCGGTGATCTCGCCGCGGGTGCGCATCGAGACGTTGATGCGCGAACCCATCGACCTGGTGTTGCGGCCCGGGCATCCACTGGCGGAGCGGCCCGCGGTCGGGCTGGACGAGCTGGCCGACGAGAGCTGGATCAGCGTCCGAGGCGGATTCCCGGTCGACGACGTGCTGCAGTCGGTCGCCGCCGCGACCGGGGTCGCGCCGCGGGTCGTGCAGCGGATCAACGACTTTCGGGTGATCGAGGAGTTGGTGGCCGCGGGCCATGGCGTCGCGCTGATGCCGCGGTACGCGCTCGGCCATCGCGGGCTGGTCTTCAAGCGGCTGGCCGGGGTGCGGGCCGCGCGGATCTACGACCTGGCCACCCGGCCTGCCGCCGTCGATCGGCCTGCGGTGGAGGCGGTGCTCGCGGCGTTCCGCGCGGAGGCCGCGGCGGTGCCGGGCGAGCCGTAGCGGCCGCAGATACCAGAACAGCGACCGCCCGAGCTCACGCTCGCACGGTCGCTGTCCGGTGTCCGGCAGGCGAACTGCCTACGCCAGAGCCTTCGCCTTCAGCGAGGCGAACTCGGCCTCGGTGATGGTGCCGCCGTCGAGCAGCGCCTTGGCGTCCGCGATCTGGTCGGCGGGGGACTTGCCCGCGACGCTCTTGATGTACTGATCCTGCTCGTCCTTGAACTGGCGGGCGGCCTCCACCGAGCGCTCGGTCATGCTGCCTCCCCTGGCGATCAGGTAGACCAGCGCAGTGATGAACGGCGCGAAGATCAGGAAGAAGACCCACACCGCCTTCCACCAACCCGACAGCTTGCGATCGCGGAACAGGTCTCCGATGATCGAGAACAGCAGGATCAGGTACGCCACGAAGGCGAACATGACGATGATCAACCAGAGGAAGTCCCAGAACGAGTCGACAGCAGAGTTCATCGGATGGCTCCATTTCACATAAGGATCTTGACTGTTCGTCACAGGATCCTAGGTTCCGGGAGGCCATGCCTCATCCGAAGTAGGTGAAACCCGCCCCTTCTCATCCGTCGAGGGTGAGGTGGATCGGACCGAAGCGGCGGCAGGCTTGACCCATGAGCGACTCATTGAACATCGGTCCGGTGGAACTGGTCGTGCTGACGTTCCCCGGGGCCCAGGTGGACCCTGGGACCATCGCGGCGCTTCAAGACGTCGTCGAGCGCGGCTACGTGACGCTGCTCGACCTCGTCTACATCTCCAAGGACGCCGACGGCAACATCACCCAGGTGGACGTCGACGAGGATCTCGAGGAGACCGGTCTGGCCATCCTGTCCATCGAGGCCAAGGCGCTGATCAGCGACGAGGACCTCGACGTGGTCCGGGACTCGCTGGAGCCGGGCAGCTCGGCGGCGATCATCGTCTACGAGGAGACCTGGGCGCGGCAGATCGCGTCGACCGTGCGCAACGCAGGCGGTGAGGTCGCGCTGCACGTGCAGATTCCCCGGGACGCGGTGGTCGCCGCCGTCGAAGCCGCACTGTAGACACCTAAGAACAGGAGAGTCACATGGTTTTCAGAGCAGGCCGCAGAGGCCGCCCCGGATTGCTCGGCACCGTGGCGCGCACCGCCGTGGTCGCGGGCACCGCGCAGGCGACGTCCAACGCGATGAATCGTCGCTCCCAGCAGAAGGCCGCGGAGCAGCAGGCCTACGCGCAGCAGCAGGCCGAGCAGCAGCAGGCCGCCTACGCCCAGCAGCAGGCGTATGCCGAGCAGCAACAGGCGCAGCAGGCACCCGCTGCGGCACCCGCCGGTGACGACCTGGTCACCAAACTGCAGCAGCTCGGTCAGCTGCACCAGTCGGGCGTGCTCTCCGACGAGGAGTTCGCTGCTGCCAAGGCTCAGTTGCTCGGCGGATAGGCCTACGCAGTTCTTTGGCGGGTCACTCACCTCACGCGGATGCGACGCACCGTCGATGGGCGATGGCAAGGCCGGTGGCACGTCGACGTTTTGTCGATCCGGGAGTTGGCCCGCCAACACTGGGTGTATGGGCGACGGTGAGGCAAGCCTTGGCATCCGCGGCGGCCCCCGAGACGCAAAGGCCCTGGAAATGGAGATCCGCGTCGGGCGCCTCTCCCTCCAGTGCCGACGTCGAGACAGACTCCGGACCGCCGCTGTTCCGAGCCACTTCCGGCTGAAAGACCTTGCGCTGCAAACCACCCGCAATGGGTGATAGGCATGGGCAGGATTCTCCGTAGCGTGCGTTACGGAGTAGTTCACTGTGGTCGCTTCAGTTGGAGAACGGGAGTTTTGTGATGGATCAGAACGAACCGACAACGTCGATCAAGGCAGCGCACGCGAGATTGCTGGAGTCTCTGCCGATGGCAGATGTCGACGACTTCGAGGACGTCGCTCGGGGGTTCATTGGGACGCTCGAGGATCCGGCAATCCGGAACAGCGCGGGTGAGATCGTATGGGACGCATCGACCTTCGATTTCCTGTCGGGTGACGCGCCGACCTCGGTGAATCCGAGCCTGTGGCGCCAAGGGCAGTTGGTCTCCAAGCACGGACTGTTCGAGGTTGTCGAGGGCCTGTACCAGGTCCGGGGTTTTGATCTGTCGGTGGTGTCGTTCGTCGAGACCGACACCGGCGTCATCGTCATCGACCCGCTGCTGACAGCCGAGACCGGAAAAGCCGCGCTGGGGCTCTATCGACGGCATCGCGGCGACCGGCCGATCGTGGCGGTCATTTACACGCACTGTCACATTGACCACTTCGGTGGCGTGTTCGGTGTGGTGACCCAGGAGGAAGTCGACTCCGGCCAGGTACAGATCGTCGCCCCGGAAGGGTTCCTGGAGCACGCCATCGCCGAAAACGTGTACGCCGGCACCGCGATGTCGCGGCGGTCCGCTTACATGTACGGCGCGACGCTGGCCCGAGGCCCGAAGGGCCAGGTCGGCGCTGGACTCGGTCAGAGCACGTCGACCGGCGAGCCGGGAATCCTGGTCCCGACTCTGCTGATCAAGGAGACTGGCGAGAGCCATACCTTCGACGGGGTCGAGGTCGAGTTTCAGATGGCTCCCGGCACCGAGGCGCCAGCCGAGATGCACTCCTATTTCCCCCGTTACCGGGCGCTGTGCATGGCCGAGAACGCCACCCACACCCTGCACAACCTGCTCACCCTGCGCGGCGCGGTGGTGCGTGACCCGCACGGGTGGTCGGGCTATCTCAACGAGGCCATCGACCTGTTCGGGCACAAGAGCGATGTCATGTTCGCCCCGCATCACTGGCCGAAGTGGGGCAACGAGAAAGTGGTCGGCCACCTGGCCATCCACCGGGATCTGTACGGCTACCTGCACGACCAGACCCTGCGGATGATCAACAAGGGCATGACCGGCGCCGAGATCGCCGAAGTCATCGAACTGCCGCCGGCGATCACCAAGACGTGGAGCACCCACGGCTACTACGGTTCTGTCTCCCACAACGTCAAGGCGATCTACCAGCGCTACATGGGCTGGTTCGACGGCAACCCTGCACGACTGTGGCCTCATCCACCACAGGCCTCAGCCGAGCGGCACGTCGCCGCCATCGGCGGGGTGGAACGGACTGTCGAGCTCGCGCAAGAGGCATACGAAAGCGGGGACTTCCGCTGGGCAGCGACGCTGCTGGACTATGCAGTCTTTACTGATACCACGCACGCGGGGGCGAAGTCGCTGTTTGCAGACACGCTCGAACAACTCGGCTACGGCTCGGAGAACGGTACCTGGCGCAACTTCTTCCTCTCCGGAGCAACCGAGCTGCGCGACGGCAATTTCGGCACTCCGCTGGTCGCGAACTCTTCAACGATCATGTCCGAGCTGTCACCGGAGCAGGTGTTCGACTCCATCGCGATCACCGTCGACGGGCCACGGGCATGGGATCTCGACCTCGCCCTCGACGTCACCTTCAGCGATCTCGAGCGCAGCTTCCGCGTCACCCTTTCCAACGGTGTACTCATCTATGCCGAACGAGAGCCGGACGGTTCGGCACAGCTGCACCTGACGCTGACCAAGCCGCGTCTGCTCACCCTCCTGACAGGTGACAACTCCTCTGACGGACTGTCCGTCGATGGCGACATGGCGATCCTGGAGTCCCTCACAGGTGTGCTCGACCCCGGAGACCCCGACTTCAACATCGTCGTCCCGTAGTGATGCTTGCGTAGGGGAGCGGCGGCCACAATCCGACCGCTCCCCTACGCGGGTCTGGGCGCCATAGTCCTTGATGAGTGTCTCCGTCGCGTTCCTCGCCCACGACAAGTGAGGGTCGCCTGGGTCCGATTCAAGCCGTCGTCCGGGGGCCAGTCGAGATTGACATAGCCAGGCTGGACAGGCGCGTACAAGCTCCGAAACAGGTACTCAGGGACCAGATGGTGGGTGGCCTAGTTCCGCTGCGTCTCGCGGCTCACTGGCTCACGCGAGGTTGACGATCCCTCGGATGGTGAACAGCGCGCCGAAGACGAATAGCACCGCCAAGCTCAATGCCCGGCTGTGGCGCAGCATCCAGTCTTCTAGGGCGGCCAGTCCCGCTCGAGCGCGGTCACCACCTAAAAGGAACGCTCCGACTGGGGTCACGAAATCCAGTGCTGCCGAGACCAGCAGGATGAGGGCGGCGAGAAGTGCCCCACCGGTGCCGACGGGTGAGCTGGCGATGATGCTCATGCCGGACATCATGATGAACAGGTTCGGGTACAGGACTCCGAGTGCGATGCCGATTACCAAGGCCTTTCGTGGCCCGGCTGTTTCGAGCTCACGTAGCAGTTTGGGGCACTCGTTGACCGCTCGTCGTGGGCGGGTGGAGAGCCAGATGCCCGCGGCCAGGAAGAGCACTCCGACCGCTAAACCTGCGCCGTGGGAGACCTCTGGGGCGGTCGAGTCGGGATCCGAAGCCCCACCGAGAAGCGCCGCGATCGCAATGAACAGGTACACGACGAGAAATCCCGCACCGAACGCTGCCGCATTGGCCGCTGGTCGCTGCGAGCGAAGCAAGAGGATGCATCCGAGTATCGCCCCGGGGGTGAGGATCAAGCCGATCATCTCCGGCAACAACTGCGCCACAAGCTCACCCATCGTCGCCTCCCAGATTTTGCCGGCACGTCGGTTCGTTCATCTGTCGGCCTCTAGTCAGTTCACTAGGCCGGGTGGCGCTCGCGAAAAGCAGGACGGCGAGCGCGGGATGGAAATGCTCGCCAACGTGCTTTCACGCTCCCGCCCCTTCTCGTGTCCCTGCCGGGATGGGTTCGACGGTTCTTCTCCTCACCGTAGAAACCGCGAGGCTCTGGCCGTCACACGTTGCGGGTGAGGTCGATTGTCATCGACCGCCAGCTCTCGCTGATCGTCTCCGTCATGCAGTCGGCCCCTTGCTTCGGCGTACGCGGCGATGGTCGATTCGCCGAGTGTCATGGTGGCGGGATGGAGCTCGACCGGTCGGACGATCTTGATCCGGTCGGCGGCTATTCGCCGGCGATTCGGGTTCCCATGGTGTGCACCACCTGCAGGCCCGGTCGCCAGGGGAGCAGGTCGTCGACGGCTGCCTGCAACTCGCTGATCGGCGGGAGCGCCGACGGACCGAAAACTGCGACGGTGGCGGTGTGGCCCTGCCAGCTGACATCGGTCACCTGGGCGCCGGGGACATCGGCCAACCAATTTCGACCGGCCTCCGCGATCTGCTGAGCCCACAACGACGAGAGCGTGTTGGCCGTCATCGGAATCGCGACAACGAGCAGTGCTGCGGCCAGCGTGACGTACGCGCGCCCACGCTTGCCCGACCCTCCGCCGGCTTCGGCTGCGTATCCGGCGGCAACGAACACGCCTGTTGCGGTGATGACCAGTGCCACCACGTTCGACAGGAACAGAACGAACGCACCCACCGCCATCAGATCGGCCAATCGAGGTGAGGTACGCCCGAGCACCTGGGAGTTGGACAGGACGCCGGTGGGATCGGGTATCAGCTGAGCGAACACCGCACCCATGGCGACGACCATCCCCACGCCGAGGAAGACCACCACCATGCTGCGACCCAGCAACCGCATTCGCCCGGTCGCGATTCCCAGCCCGATACCGAGGAT
The DNA here is from genome assembly GCF_042754885.1 of Rhodococcus sp. NPDC059179. Classification (NCBI taxonomy): domain Bacteria; kingdom Bacillati; phylum Actinomycetota; class Actinomycetes; order Mycobacteriales; family Nocardiaceae; genus Rhodococcus; species Rhodococcus sp. NPDC059179. Next base: position 843,286 of record NZ_JBHZBV010000001.1, read on the forward strand.
GGGCGTAGCCAGCGGTGCGAGCATGATCCTCGACGGGCTGGGACGCACCGCCGGCCCGATCGAATTCCTCCGGGAGCCGAATACTGGGTGGCAGCAGTTCTTCTCGACCCTGGCGTGGATCGCCCTGAGTGTCGCGGGATGGATCATCCAGCGGCGTCTCTTCGCGGAGAAGCTCGGGATCGAGACCGCGAAACGTCCATGGGAACCGGGCCTGGTGTCCGACGAATCCTGAACCGGTCAACCGCCCCGGGGCCCTGGCTCGCGAGCGGATGCCTCGAACGCTGCGTCCGAAAGCCGCCAGACAGGAGCGGCAACGGCTGCGAGATTTGTTCGCATGGAACTCACGATGAAGAACAAGACAGCGGTTGTCACGGGCGGTAGCAAGGGAATTGGGCTCGCGGTCACCGCGGCTCTCGCGGCCGAGGGTGCACGGGTGGTCGTCGGATCGCGGGGCAGCACGCCGGAGCTCGACGTGCTCGTCACGGAGCGCGGGGTCACCGTGGTGCCCGTCGATCTGGCGACCGAGAACGGCCCCGCGGAGCTGATCCGAGCGGCGCAGGTGGCGCACGGCGGCATCGACATCCTGGTCAACAACGTCGGCGCCAGCGAACCGGCGGAGTCGATCGTCGACTTCACGGACGAGCAGTGGCAGCGGATCTTCGACGTCACCTTCTTCAGCGCCGTGCGGTCCGTGCGCGCCGCGATCCCGGTCATGCAGGGCGGTGGGGGAGGTGCCATCGTCAACATCGGATCACTCAACGCCCGGTTGCCCGCAGGCATGATCGCGCCCTACAGCGCGGCGAAGGCCGCCCTGAGCAACTTCGGCAAGGCCCTCTCAGAGGAGTTCGCGCCGAAGGGCATTCGGGTCAACACGATCTCGCCGGGACCGGTGCGCACCCCGCTGTGGACCGGACCGGGCGGTTTCGCCCACCTGTTCGCGGATCAGGCGGGCACGACGGTCGAGGACGTCATGAATCGGCTGCTGCCGGAGAGCATGGCGATCACCACGGGCAGGGTCAGCGAGCCGGCAGAGGTGGCGGAGCTGGTGCTGTTCCTCGCCTCCAACCGGGCCGGGAACATCACCGGCGCCGATTACGTGATCGACGGCGGGATGCTGAAGTCCGTGGCCTGAACGAACTGTGCGCGCGTCTTACCCCAATCGGGGTAAGACGCGCGCACGGGCGGCGGAGCCGCTCAGAGCTCGGCGGCGACCTTCCAGGCCGAGTGCATCGCGCCCTCGATGTAGTCGACGGAGCCCGCGTCACCCACGACCCGGACGTCGACTCCGGCGGCAGCCAGCGAGTCGGCCAGCGGCGCGGCCGCCGACACCCCGGTGGCCACCACGACCAGAGAGGCGGGCACGGTGAGGGTCTCGCCGCCGGCGGTGAACTCGACGGTCTTGCGGGTGATGCGCGTGACCGTCGCCTTGCGGTGGATGTTCACCCCCACCTGGCGGGCGTGCTTGACGGCGGTCCAGCGGCGGGGCATCGCCATCGGCACACCGAGCTGCTGGCCCTCCTCGATCAGGGTGACGCGGCTGCCGCGCTCGGCCAGGAACTCGGCGAGCTCGAGGCCGACGAGGGAGCCGCCGATCACCACGACGTTGCGGGCCATCGGCAGGAACCGGAGGAACCGGCTGCTCAGCTCGCGAATCCTGGTTGCGCTCTTGGTGATTCCGGTCAGGCCCGCCAGCTTGCCCAGGGCCCGGAACAGCGGCGACTGGTCGGAGACGTCACCGGATCCGGTCATCAGCGCGCGCATCGTGTCGCCGGTCTGCACGTGCGGCAGGTTGCCGCCGGGCACGTTCGGGCGGTCGCGCACCGCACCGGTCGCGACGACCACGGAGTCGGGTGCGAGCGCCTGGACCGACGCGGCCGTGGCCACGGTGTTCAGCCGGACCTCGACACCGAGCCGTTCGGTCTCGTTGGCCAGCCAGTCGAGGAGGCGTCCGTTGTCGGGGGTGGTGAGGCTGGAGAACCACAGGGTGCCGCCGAGGCGGTCGGACTTCTCCAGGACCGTGACGCGGTGGCCCCGCTCGGCGGCGACACGCGCGGACTCGAGACCGCCCGGGCCGGAGCCGACGACGACCACGTGCTTGCGGGCCTTGATCGCAGGGAAGGGCAGCAGGGTCTCGTTGCCGAGCGTGGGGTTGACCGCGCAGAGCGGCGTCTCGTCCCAGAAGTTCTCCTGGACGCACACGTAGCAGTTGATGCACGGGCGGACCTGCTCGGGGCGGCCCGCCCTGAGCTTGTTCACCAGTCCCGGATCGGCCAGCAGCTGACGGCCCATCGCAGCGAAATCGGTTCGGCCCTCGGCGATCATCTGCTCGCTGACCTCGGGGAGCATCCGGCCGACGGTGATGACCGGAATCGACACCGCACGCTTCACGATCGCCGCGTTGTCGGTGTAGTAGCCGACCTTGTCGGGCAGCGGGCCGTCGGTGAAGTTCGCGAAGGCGTTCAGTGCGGTGCCGGTGACGTGGATGGCGTCCGCGCCTGCCTGCTCGAACAGGGCGGCCGCGGCGGCGGCCTCGTCGGCCGTCAGGCCGTCGGACTCGCCGTATTCCTGGCCGGCCAGGCGCACGATGATCGCCAGGCCGTCGCCCACCCTCTCCTTGACCGCGCGGATCACCTCACACGCGAGCCGGGCGCGGTTCTCCAGCGACCCGCCGTACTCGTCGGTGCGCTGGTTCGCGTAGCGGCTCAGGAACCCGCCGAGGATGTAGTTGTGGGCGCAGTGGATCTCGACCGCGTCACCACCGGCGGCCAGCACCCGGCCCGCGGCGTCGGCGAACATCCCGACCAGCCAGGCGAGATCCTCCTCGGTGGCCTCGTGGTGGGTGGCCCGCTTGCCCTCCTGGATGGCGGCCATCTTCCCGAGTTCCTCGGGGGTGCAGTCGACCATCGCGCTCATGTCGCCGGGCGGCTTCGGCTTGGACGGGACCAGCTGGGGGCGGCCGTCGAGGTTGTCGATGCGGGCGACCTTGCCGTGGTGCACCATCTGCACGCAGAGCTTGCTGCCCGCGTCGTGGATCGCATCGGCGAGGGCCTTGAGGCCGGGAATGAACCGGTCCTCGGACAGGCCCGGCTCCTTGCGGCTGGTGCAGCCCGCCGGGTAGGCCACCGCGGCGCATCCGGTGATGATCATCCCGGTACCGCCTGCGGCGCGGGCGACGAAGTGGTCGATGTCGCCCTGGTGGATCTCGCCGTCCTCGCAGAGGTTCATGTCCATGGCGGGCAGGACGACCCGGTTGCTCAGCGTCATCGGCCCGATGGTGCCGGGCGCGAGCAGGTGCGGGTACGTCTGGTCTTGGGACTTCACGGATCGGAACCTAGTTCGAGCGGGCCCCGTCGGCGGGTGGGCTCCCGATCAGCGAGACCGTCCGATCACGGCAGAAAGGGGCCGCACCCGACGGGTGCGGCCCCTTTCCGTTCGGGGTGCCTGTTGGCTCAGTAGGCGCGGTTGACCGCGGAGACCACGGCACGCAGCGAGGCGGTGGTGATGGAGGTGGCGATGCCGACACCCCACACCGTCTTGGTGGCGCCGTCGCGGGTGACCGCGCACTCCACGTAGGCCGCGGCCTGCGCGTCGTCGCCCGCGGACATGGCGTGCTCGGTGTAGTCCAGCACCCGTACGTCGAAGCCGATCGTCCCGATCGCATCGACGAACGCGGCCAGCGGTCCGTTGCCGGAGCCGGTGATCTCCTGCTCCTTGCCGTCCACCTTCACCACTGCGGTGATGGCGTCGGTGCCGCCGTCCTCCTCGGACGCGGTCACCTTCTGGCGAATCCGTTCCAGCGGGTTGATCGGGACCAGGTACTCCTCGTTGAAGACGTCCCACATCTCCTTGGGGGAGACCTCGCCGCCCTCGCCGTCGGTGATCTTCTGGACGGACGAGGAGAACTCCATCTGCAGGCGGCGCGGCAGCACCAGGCCGTGGTCGGCCTTCATGATGTACGCGACGCCGCCCTTGCCGGACTGCGAGTTCACCCGGATCACGGCCTCGTAGGTGCGGCCCACGTCCTTGGGGTCGATCGGCAGGTAGGGGACCGCCCAGAGGATGTCGTCGACGTCGGCTTCCTGCGCGTCCGCCGAGATCTTCATCTGGTCGAGGCCCTTGTTGATCGCGTCCTGGTGGCTGCCGGAGAACGCGGTGTACACCAGGTCGCCGCCGTACGGGTGCCGCTCGGCGACCGGCAGCTGGTTGCAGTACTCGACGGTGCGGCGGATCTCGTCGATGCTGGAGAAGTCGATCTGCGGATCCACGCCGCGGGTGAACATGTTCAGGCCGAGGGTGACCAGGCAGACGTTGCCGGTGCGCTCGCCATTGCCGAACAGGCAGCCCTCGATGCGATCCGCCCCGGCCTGGAAGCCGAGCTCGGCGGCCGCGACACCGGTGCCGCGGTCGTTGTGCGGATGCAGCGACAGGATCACCGAGTCGCGACGGGCCAGGTTGCGGCTCATCCACTCGATGGAGTCGGCGTACACGTTCGGCGTCGCCATCTCGACGGTGGCGGGCAGGTTCAGGATGATCGGGTTCTCGGGGGTCGGCGCGATCACCTCGGTGACGGCGTCGCACACCTCCTTCGCGTACTCCAGCTCGGTGCCGGTGTACGACTCGGGGGAGTACTCGTATCGCCACTGCGTGTCCGGGAACTTCGCCGCCTCCTGCAGGCACTTGCGGGCGCCTGCGGTGGCGATCTTCTTGATCGCGTCGCGCTCGGCCTTGAACACCACCCGGCGCTGCAGGATCGAGGTGGAGTTGTAGAAGTGCACGATGACGCTGCGCGCGCCCTCGCAGGCCACGAAGGTGCGCTCGATCAGCTCGTCGCGGCACTGGGTGAGCACCTGGATGGTGACGTCGTCGGGGATCGCCCCGTCCTCGATGATCTCGCGGACGAAGTCGAAATCGGTCTGGCTGGCCGACGGGAAGCCGACCTCGATCTCCTTGTAGCCCATCCGCACCAGCAGGTCGAACATGCGGCGCTTGCGGGCCGGGCTCATCGGATCGATGAGGGCCTGGTTGCCGTCACGCAGGTCGACGGCACACCACAGCGGGGCGCGGTCGATGATCTTGTCCGGCCAGGTCCGGTCCGGGAGCGAGACCGGCTCGACCTCCTCGGCGAACGGCCGGTACCGGTAGGTGGGCATCGAGGAGTTCTTCTGCTGGTTCCAGACGGGCTGGTCGGCAGGTGCGGGCTTCGACGGCGGCGTGATGGTGCGCGATCCGGAAGTAAAAGCGTCGGCGGATGACATTGACGATTCTCCGAGATGAAGGGACTGGTGGTCCGAATGTGTCGACCGGCGCGTCTGAACCCCGCGACGGGAGGCCAGTCTGGATCAGACCCCGTCGCGGCGGTGAAGAAGGAGCGCCCGCTGCATGAGGGAGAGTCTACCTTCCCCGGCAATCCCGCTTCGATCTCACCCTTCGGGAGTGATGCCCGCCGGTCGTCGGACCGAGAGGCTGGCCCGATGGTGTCGCTGGGGTCCGCGGTCCGCGGCTGGGTGCGCGAGAGAGTCCCGGAACGCAGGTTCCTCAAGGCCGATCTCATCGCGGGGATACCCGGCGCCATCAGCAGCGTCCCGGACGGGATGGCGTCCGGGGTGCTGGCGGGGGTGAGCCCGGTGCACGGCCTGTACGCGAGCTTTGCCGGGCCGCTGTTCGGCGGCATGACCACCAGCACCAAGCTGATGGTGATCACCACCACCAGCGCCGCCGCGTTGGCCGCGGGCTCAGCCCTGGCGGAGGTCCCGGAGGCGGAGCGCTCGGGCGCGTTGATCCTGCTCACCCTGATCGCGGGCGCCGTGATGCTCGCCGCCGCGCTGCTCAAGCTCGGCCGCTACACCCGTTTCGTGTCGCACTCGGTGATGACCGGCTTCCTGACCGGGGTCGCCGTCAACATCGTGCTCGGTCAACTCGTCGACCTGACCGGGGCGACGGCGTCGGGCTCGGTCGCCGTCGCCAAGGCCTTCGACCTTGTCACCAACCCGACGCGCATCGACCTCCCGTCGCTGTCGACCGGGGTCCTGGCGCTGGTGCTGCTGGTGGTCCTCGCCCGGACCAGGCTGGCCCTGTTCAGCTCCTTGATCGCCCTGGTGGTGCCCTGCCTGATCGTGATCGTGTTCGGCCTCGACAGCGTGGCCCGGGTGGCGGACGTCGGCACGATCCCGACCGGGATCCCGCTGCCGCAGATCCCCGATCTCGGGTTGCTGTCGCCGTCGCTGATCGGTGGCGCATTCGCGGTTGCCGCAATCGTGCTGGTCCAGGGTGCCGGGGTCGCGGAGGCGTCGCCCAACCGGGATGGCTCCCGGTCGCTGCCAAACCAGGACTTCTCCGCGCAGGGCATCGGCAACATCGGGTCGGCGCTGTTCGGCGGGATGCCGGTCGGCGGGTCGGTCGGCCAGACGGCCTTGAACGACACCGCGGGCGCGCGCAGCCGCTGGGGGGCGATCTTTTCCGGCATCTGGATGCTCATCATCCTGGCGGTGTTCTCGGGGCTGGTCGGCAAGGTTCCGATGCCGACGCTGGCGGCGGTGCTGATCGTCGCGGCAGTCGGCTCCATCCGGCCTGCCCAGATCGCCTCGATCCTGCGCAGCGGACCCAGCTCGATCATCGCCCTGGTGACGACTTTCGTTGCGACACTGTTGCTCCCGGTCACCGCCGCGGTCGGCATCGGTGTCGCACTCTCGATCCTGCTGCAGCTCAACCAGGAGGCTGTCGACCTCAAGGTGGTGCGGTTGCGGCCGACCGGTGACGGGCTGCTCGAGGAGACCGACGCCCCAAAGGTGTTGGCGAGCCGGGAGATCGTCGTGCTCGACGTGTACGGCAGCCTGTTCTACGCCGGCGCGCGGACGCTGCAGGCACATCTTCCGGACCCCGGCCGCGCCGAGTCGCCCGAGGTCATCCTCAGGCTGCGCGGGCGCACCACGTTGGGCGCGACCTTCTTCAAGGTGATCGCCGACTACGCGGACCGGCTCGATCGAGTGGGCGGCCGGCTGTACCTCAGCGGACTCACCCCCGAGGCGCTCGACTACTGGGACGACGACCGCCTCGACAGTCAGGGCGTCGTCCTCGAGACGTTCCCGGCGACCCCGACCCTCGGCGAATCGACCCGCCACGCGATCGAGGAGGCCGAGCGCCGCCTGGTCCGGAAACGCTGATCGGGCTCCCACCGAACCCGTCGGTAGCTTTGTTTGGCGAAACAGAAGTGGGGGGCAGGTCCGTTCGTTAATGTGTCCGCGTCGGGCTGTGACTTGACCCGCGCAGGGGTCGTTCTGGAAGTGGGAAATACATGTCGGCTTTGAACAATGCTGTCCGCGGGTTGGGCGTCGCGGTACTCGGTACCGGACTCGCGATGGCTGGGCTGGCGGTGGTGGCGCCGACGGCGACCGCCGACACGGTCCTCGGGACGTGCACCGTGGTCTCGACCCCGAGCCCGGACCGCGTCACCGACTGCCTCGGGGCGAACCTGGCGGGCGCGAACCTGACCGGGGTGAACCTGGCGGGCGCGAACCTGTCCGGGGCGAACCTGCTCGGCGCGAACCTGTCCGGCGCGAATCTGTCCGGCGCGAACCTGAGCAGTGCGCACCTCGGCAATGCGCTCCTCGCGAACGCGGACCTCAGCGGTGCGAACCTCACGAACGCCTACCTGGTCAGCGCCAACCTGACCGACGCGAACCTGGCCGGCGCGAACATGGCCGGTGCGAATCTCTCCGGCGCCAACGTGTTCGAGGCCAAGGTCAAGGACGCGATCTCGGTGAACCTGGCCGGCGCGAACGAGAACGGAATTCCCGTCGGCGGCGGGAGCACGATGCCGAACGGCCAGCCGCTCTTCGGTTCGACAGTGACCGGCTCCACGAACATCAGTCGCGTCGGCACCGAGCCGGAGGAGACGGAAGATCCGCTGCAGCCGCTGATCGGTTCCGCCGTGACCGGCTCGACGAACATCAGCGGCGTCGGATAGCAATCCCTTCCAGCGAAACCGCACCCCGACGGGGTGCGGTTTCGCATTTGCTGGCTCAGTCCGGGAGGCGACGCATCTCGATCACCGTGAGCCCCATCGTGTCGAACCGCGCGAGCATCCCGCGTAGCTGGACGTCGCTGTCGATCGGGCCGTAGAGCGTCGTATAGGCGTGTGGGGTGGGGGACACGCTCAGCTCGGGAAAGGCGGCCAGTACGCGCTCGGACAGCTCGCCGCGTACCAGGAACTCGTAGCGGACCCGGGCGGGGTGGGGATATGCCACGGACGCGGCCTCCTCCGGAGTCGACTGGGCTGGCCTGGCTTCTCCAGTCTTCGCCCGGATACGGGTGCGCGCCTCACCCACGATTGGTGAATTGCACGGCCGTCACAGCAGACCGCGCGCCCTGGCCTCCGTGATGGCGTCCCGTCGGGTCCGCACGTCCAGCTTCCGATAGATGCCGCGCAGGTGGGTCTTGACGGTATTGACGGAGACGAACAGGTCTGCGGCGATCTGTTCGGCCGTGTGCCAGGAGGGCAGCTCGACGAGGAGCTCCATCTCGCGGGGGGTGAGCACGTCAGCCGTGCCCTGCGCGGACTGCGGGATCACCGATCTCGCGCATTCGGCAAACCGGTCGTACACGCCGAAGCGGCCGCGGTGCCGGTCCAGCAGATCCCGGAGCGGCTCGCCGCCGTCGAAGAACGGCCGCAGGATCGCGTCCGGTTCGGCGATCGTCATGGCCTCCACCAGCGCGGTCCGCGCGGCGATCGACTCGTTCCTGGTGTCCGCGATCATCGCGGCCATCAGCCAGGCCCGGATCAGCGTCACGTCTGACATGCACTCGAGCTCACCGCGCAGGACCGGGGCGAGCTCCCGGCGCGCCGCATCCAGCCGTCGGTGGTGCATCGACATCGTGGCGTGCAGCAAGGCCGCCTCGCCGCCGTGCCCGAGCTCGGTCGCCGTGAGGTCGGCGACCTGAGCGCCCCAGACCGGCTCGCCGACCTGGAGGAACGCGCGTTGCGCAGGCACGGCGGCGAGCGCGGTGGCGCCGGGCGGCAGCGGTCGATCGAGCGCGGGCGCACAATGATCGCGGATCACCCTCGCCACGGCGTGCCGATCGTCGCTGGACTCGAAGTCGAACACGGCGCCGAAGAGCACGGAGGCCCGTGCGATCGCCGGGTCGGCGCAGTCCACGAGGCGCGGGACGCACTGGCTCGCCAGCCGCTGCATCGCCTCGTCCTCAGCCCGCAGGTAGTGGCCGAGGGCACCGAACAGCTGCGCGACATGGAAGTACACATTGTCGGTGAGGTCGTGAGTGCGGCCGTAGTCCACGGCCTCGTTCACCCTGGCCGTCATCGAGGCGAACCGGCATTCGTAGGCCGCCACCGCGGACAGCGCGGCGAGGGCCTGCAGGACGAGGGCGGGCAGCTCGGCGGCGCGGGCGTTGGCCAGCGCGCTCTCGAGATGGTGGCCCGCCGGCTCGAGTCGGCCGAGATAGAGCTCGGCCATGCCCTCCTGTAGCAGCGCGAAGGAGTCGAGTTCCGGGTCGCCTGCAGCGCCGACCGGGTCGGACTGCAGCGCCTCGAGCGCGTCCTCGATGCCGCCGGTCTGAATGGCGACCTGGACCCGCAGACCGTCACCGAGTGTCTCCAGCTCGGGGGGGAGCTCCGCGCTGTCCGCGGCTGCCCGGTTCAGCGCGCTGAGCGTCGAGGAGGCGGCTGCGGTGTTGCCCCTGGAGAGTTCCGCGGCGACCCTGAGCAACCGGGTGGACGGGTCGGCGCGCACGGTCGGGGACGAGCCGTCGAGGACGTCGATGACGGCGGCGCCGCGTCCCGCCAGCACCAGCCGCAAGCCGCACTCGTGTAGCAGCGTCAGCAGGGCGTCGTCGTCGCCTGCGTGCAGTGCGTGTTCGAGTGCGTGCACGTGATCGCCGCTCTGTGCGAACCATCCGGCGGCGACCCGCTCGAGGTCGGCGACCGCGCGGCGGCCGAGCCTGCCGACCTCGGCGCGCAGGTATTCGCGCAGCAGGGGGTGATACCGGTACCAGGCGGGAGACCCGATGACCCGCTCGATGAGGAAGTTGCCGCGCTCGAGCGCGTCGAGGATGGTGAGGGCGTTCGGGTTCCCGGTGAGGGCCTCCGCCAGTTCCACGCTGAACGCATCGGGGATCGAGGTCTCGACGACGAAGCCGCGCTCGTCCTCGGTTAATCCGTCGAGCACCTCGTTGATGAGGTAGTCGGCGACCACCCTGCTGTCCCCGCTGAAGTCGTTGATCATCCCGGATGGATCTGGGTGACGGGCAAGCGAGATCGCCGCCAGCCGTATGCCCGCCGCCCAGCCCTCGGTACGGCGCCGGATCGCGCCGAGGTCGGCGGCGTCCAGCCGAACGCCGTGCTCGGCGAACAGGATTGCGGCCTCGTCCTCGGTGAACGCCAGCTCGTGTGTCGAGACGTCGCGGACCCGGCCGTCGAGGCGCAGCCGGTGCACCGCCAGCGGCGGTTCGAATCGTCCGGCGAGAACCGTGCGCAGGCTCGGCGGGGCCCAGCGGAGGAAGTCCCCCAGCTCGTCCAGGGTGTCGGGATCGCGGAGCAGGTGGGAATCGTCGAGGACCATCAGAATTGGCTCCCCGAGGGCGCCGAGGGCTTCCGCCAGTGCCGCCGGATAGCCGTCCGCGTCGACGTCCTGAACCAGACGCATTGCGTCGGTGATCCTGGCATTGCCGGTGTTCTCAAGCGCGGCCCGGGTCGCCGCGCGGAAGGCGATCCGGTGGTTGTCGTCCTCCCCGATAGTGAGCCATGCGATCGTCGGGGCGCCGGGTCGTGCGACGGCCTCGGTGGCCCAGTCCGCGAGCAGCATCGTCTTGCCGGATCCGACCGGGGCGCTGAGCATCGCCATGGTGGTGGGTGAATCCGCGGGCGAGAGCATCGCATCGGACAGTGAATCGAGGAGGCGCTGCCTGCGGATCACCGGGTGCGCGTAGGTCGGAACCCGGGCCCTCATTCGGTGTGTATCCCACTGCGTGACGGACATCTGGCTGGCCTCTTCCCCCAACGGACGATCACACCGAGGCCCGTTGCATCGGCGTTACCTCGGGCCGTAGGGGCCCGAGGTCCAGTTGAAGGAATCGTAACGGCCTGACACTCTATTCAGGTGTCGGACACATGACCAAATGGGGGCCAGTCGGTCAGATGGTGGACACCCCGGGGCGACCGACAGCTACTGCCGAACCAGCGGGGCGACCTTCGTGCCCAGCAGTTCGATGGTCCGCATCACCTTGTCGTGGGGGAGCGGGCCGACGCTCGGGTGCAGCATGAACCGTTCGATTCCGAGGGTCTCGCGCATGTCGAGGATCTTCTCCGCGACCTGTTCCGGGTTGCCGAGGATCAGCGAGCCGCCGGGGCCACGCAGGCCGTCGAAGCCCTGGGGATTCATTGGCGCCCAGCCGCGTTCCCGGCCGAGCCCGGTCATCGCGGCCGCATAGCTCGGGTAGAACTCGGACGCGGCCCGTTCCTCGGTGTCGGCGATGTACCCGTGCGCGTGCACCGCGATCGGCTGGGGTTGGTGGCCGCCCTCCGCCACCGCGCGACGGTGCAGATCCGCCAGCGGGGCGAACCGCGCGGGCCGGCCGCCGATGATCGCGAGCGCCATCGGCAGGCCCAGCAGTCCTGCCCTGGCGACGGATTCGGGGTTGCCGCCGACGCCCACCCAGATCGGGAGCGGGCGCTCGGGTCGCGGGTAGACCGCCTGCCGGTCGAGGGGCGCTCGGTGGTTTCCCGACCAGGTCACGGTCTCGGAATCGCGGATGGCCAGCAGCAGGCCGAGCTTCTCGACGAACAACTCGTCGTAGTCGGCGAGGTCGTAGCCGAACAACGGGAACGACTCCGTGAACGATCCGCGGCCGGCCATCACCTCGGCGCGGCCACCCGAGATCAGGTCGAGCGTGGCGAACTCCTCGAACACGCGAACGGGGTCGTCGGAGCTCAGCACGGTCACCGCACTCGTCAGGCGGATGGTCGAGGTTCTCGCCGCGGCGGCGGCCAGCACGACGGCGGGCGCGGACGCGACGAAGTCCGCGCGGTGGTGCTCGCCGACCCCGTACACGTCCAGGCCGACCTGCTCGGCGAGAGCGACCTCCTCCAGGAGGTTGCTCATGCGCTCCCGCGGGGACACGCTCGCGTCCCGCGGTCCGGCGCCTACCTCAGCAAACGTCGTCAAGCCGAGTTCCATCGAGCCGCCCTCCATCATGTAGTTCAAGGATCAACTATGTGGGTAACTCGACGCGTCCCGCGAAAATTCCGGCAGTACGTCAGGTCCGCGCGTCGAGCACGGCCTGCCGCGCCTCGGGCGTCACCGGGTCGACGTCGGCGGCGAAGTCGTCGTGCTTCTCGAGGAAGCCGGCGACGAACGGGCAGATGGGGACGATCCGCTTGCCCCGACTCACGGTCTCGGTGAGCGCGTCGCGGATCAACCGGCTCGCCAGTCCGCGGCCGCCGTACTGCTCCCCGATCTCGGTGTGGAAGAAGATTCGTTGGTTGTCCCGGTCGACGTACTCGGTGAATCCCGCCAGTTCCGCGCCGACGCGGACCTCGAACCGGTGCTGCGCGGGGGCGTCCAGGACCGCGGTTGCGACATCTTCTTCCGACATGTCACCACTATGCCGCAGGGATACCCTGGATGAGGTCCGACGTCGGTTCGGGCGGAGTCCGTCGACGGTGCCGCAGCGCCCAGGATCGAGGAACGATGAGCAATCTCGACCCCGCCCCCGACGAGCTGGTCTGTTCCGGCGACGGCGACCAGGCGAGCGGCCCGCGGTTGTTGGACTACCGGGATGTGCCCCTCGGTGGCCCGCGCGCGATGCCGGTGCGACGATCGCTGCCGCAACGCGCGCAGTCCTTCATCGGGGCGTGGTGCTTCCTCGATCACTATGGGCCCGATGATGTCTCAGCGAGCGGCGGCATGAAGGTCGCCGGTCATCCGCACACCGGGCTGCAGACGGTGTCCTGGTTGTTCACCGGCGAGATCGAGCACCGCGACACCACGGGGGTGCACGCGGCGGTCCGGCCGGGCGAGATCAACCTGATGACCGCGGGCTCGGGAATCGCGCACTCCGAGTACTCGACCCCCGAGACGACGGTATTGCACGGCGTCCAGTTGTGGGTGGCGCTACCGGACGAACATCGTTTCACCGCACCCGCTTTCGAGCACTACGCGCCGCCGGTCGTCGATCGCGACGGGGTGCGGATGCTGGCGTTCCTCGGCGCCCTGTTGGGGCAGGCGTCCCCGGTGAAGACGTTCAGCCGGCTGCTCGGGGCGGAGCTGACGCTGCCCGCGGGCCGGTCGCTGCAGCTCGACCTCGATGCCGGCTTCGAGCACGGAGTGCTGGTGGACACCGGTGCCGCGACGGTCGGCGGGGTCGGCGCGAAGCCGGGGCAAGTCGTGTTCCTGTCGCAGGGTGCCGCCGGGGTCGAGGTGAAGGCCTCCGGTGACGAGCAGACCCGGATCCTGCTGCTCGGCGGTGAACCGCTCGGCGAGGAGATCGTGATGTGGTGGAACTTCATCGGCCGCAGCCACGACGAGGTGGCGGGCTACCGCGACGATTGGCAGCGGGAGCGCTCGGATCGGGGTGGTGCATCGGACAGCAGGTTCGGGCCCTTCCCCTCGCAGTGGATCGACACCATTCCCGCCCCGATCCTGCCGAACGCGCGCCTCAAGCCGCGCCGTTAGTCGGGATGCCCCATGACCGTGCCGAATTGAGTTTCGAGAGGCGACCATGACCAGCGATGTGGTTCTCGTTCGACGGGACGGCCCGGTCACGACCATCAGCATCAACCGGCCGTCGGTCCGCAACGCGGTGGACCGGCCGACCGCCGAGGCGCTCGCCGCCGCCTTCCGCGACTTCGACGAAGACCAGGGAGCGGCCGTAGCTGTATTGCACGGCGAGGGCGGAACCTTCTGCGCGGGAGCGGATCTGAAGGCGATCAGCTCCGGGTCGGGCAACCGGGTCGCGCTCGACGGTGATGGCCCGATGGGTATCTCGCGGCTGCGGCTCTCCAAGCCGGTGATCGCCGCGATCGCCGGTCACGCCGTGGCCGGTGGGCTGGAACTCGCGCTGTGGGCGGACCTCCGGGTGGCGGAGGAGGGGGCTGTCCTCGGGGTCTTCTGCAGGCGTTGGGGTGTGCCGCTCATCGACGGCGGCACCGTGCGGCTGCCGCGCCTGATCGGCACGAGCCACGCGATGGACCTGGTCCTGACGGGAAGGCCGGTCGACGCGGACGAGGCGCACCGCATCGGGCTGGTGAACCGGAAGGTCCCCGCGGGCGAAGCGGTCGCGGCCGCCCAGCGGCTCGCCGCGGACCTGGCGGCATTCCCGCAGACCTGCATGCGTCAGGACCGGCTCTCCGTCCTCGAGCAGGAGGGGCTGACGGAGGATCAGGCGATGCTCGCCGAGCTGCGGCATGGCGCGATCTCCCTGGCCGACGGCACCTTCGAGGGCGCGACGCGATTCGCGGAAGGCGCCGGGCGGCACGGTGCCTTCGGCTGATGGCCACGGGCCGCTGCCCGCGTCGTGGCGGGCGGGGGCCACCCACTCGGGAATAGATACGAGACGGTAGCGTATCTATAGTCCGGTCGGGCATGGGCCCGCCGATGTAAACGGAGGTCACCGTGTCATCGCCGTCGAAGTCCGGCCGTCCGCGCGACGCGGACCGGGACCGGGCGCTCCTCGTCGCCACACAGGAACTGCTGGCGGAGATCGGATACGACAGGTTGTCCATCGATGCTGTCGCGGCCCGGTGCGGGGCAGGCAAGGCGACCGTCTACCGGCGGTGGGCGGGCAAGCCGGAACTGGTTGCCGACGCGGTCGCGCTGCTCCACGAGGTCGCCGAGGCACCCGACACAGGCGACCTCCGCACCGACCTGGTCCTGATGGCGAAATCCTGGCTCAACCCGAACTTCCGGCGCGACGCGGTCGCGGGCGGTCTGCTCACCGCGATGGTGCACGACCGTGGGCTGCGGGACGCGGTCAATCAGGCCATCTCGGTGCCGCACAGGGAGGTCTTCGCCACGGTGGTCGCGAGGGCGGTCGAACGGGGGGAGGTGCCCGGCGATCGTGACATCGATCTGATCGGCACCGCGTTGCCCGCGATCACCTTCCATCGGCTTGCGGTCATGGCGGCGCCGGTCGACCTGGCCTTCATCGAACGGGTCGTCGACGGCGTCGTCGTGCCCGCACTGACATCGGGCGGCTCGTCGCCGACTGGCGGGACAACGTCCCGCTGAGGGGGACAGGCGCGGGTTTTCGCGTCCGGAAGGGACTTTCATGCACAACGTGATCACGCACGGTGAGGGTCGCGGTGAGGTCATCGGTGACCAGTCGGCCGAGTCCTACCCCTGGATCAAGGGCCGGACCGGGTGCTCTCGCCTGCGGGGCGACGGCGCCCCCGCTCAGTTCGTCCGCTTCGTCCTCGTCGGCGGGTCGAGCAACCTCCTGTACGCGCTGGTGTTCTTCCTCCTCCATTCCCAGGGCACGTTCGCGGCCAACGTGGCGGGTGTGGTGGTCAGTACCGCCCTGGCGAACGAGCTCCATCGCCGGCTCACCTTCCACGCGTCCGCACGGGTGCACTGGTTCCCGGCGCAGTGGGAGGGCGGCGGACTCGCGCTCGTCGGCCTGGTGCTCAGCACCGTGTCGCTTGCCCTGCTCGACTTCTGGCTGCCGTCGGCCGGGGGCGCCGTGCAGGCCGTCCTGGTGGTCGTCGTCAGTGCCCTCGTCGGCGTGTTCCGGTTTCTCGCCCTGCGTGGGTGGGTGTTCTCGAAGAACTAGCAGGTCGTGTTGCCTGCGGATTCAGCGCGGCGCGTCCCGGGTGGCGTCGAACGCCTGCGGCAGCGTGTCGCCGGAATTGAGCGCCAGCAACAGCTGGTGCAGGTCGTCGCGGCCGGGGGAATCGAGGTCGGCGAGGGCCTCCTCGTTGAGCGAGGCCAGCAGCCGGTCGGACTCGGCGGCGGTGTCCCTGCCCTCATCGGTGATCGCGATCAGGAAGCGCCTGCGGTCTTTCGGATCGCGGGTCCGAGTGGCCAGACCCAGCCTCTCCAGGTGATCGATGGAGGAGACCATCGTCGTGGCGTCGATGCGCAGTTGGTTCCCGAGCACGAGCTGCGAGCGAGCGCCCGCTTCGGCGAGTGCCTGCAGGATCAGGTAGTGCCGTGTTCGCAATCCGAGGCCGGCGAGACGGTCCTCGCTGAGGCGGAACATCACCTGCCCGAGCTTCATCAGTAGGCAACCCGTGTGACGGGCCGCGGCGTCGGGGACCAAGGGCTCGGTCACGAGTCGGCACCTCCGTTCCAAACAGTGGGGGCGGGAAGTGCCGATCATATGGCGGCCGCGCCCCCGCCCTGTGTTCGGCATCCAGTAGGGTCCGCGACAGAAATCATTCGCAGTACCGATTATTTCCACACCGAGGGAGTTTGCATGGCCACCGAGTTCGTTCAGTCCATCGATCTGACCGGCAAGACCGTGTTCGTGGCCGGTGGGACCAGCGGAATCAACCTCGGTATCGCCGAGGACTTCGCCCGGGCAGGCGCCCGGGTCGCGGTCATGAGCCGCAGGCAGGAGAAGGTCGACGCCGCGGTCGAGCGGCTCACCGCGCTCGGCGCCGAGGCCATGGGCGGCAGCGCCGACGTCCGGGATTTCGCCGCGACCGAGGCCGTGCTCAAGGACGCCCACGACCGGTTCGGCGACTTCGACGTGATGGTCTCGGGTGCGGCTGGCAACTTTCCCGCCGCGGCGCTGGGGCTCTCGGCCAACGGGTTCAAGTCGGTCGTCGACATCGACCTGCTCGGTACCTTCAACGTCTTGCGCGCGTCGTACCCGTTCCTGCGCAAGCCCGGCGCATCGGTCATCAACATCTCCGCGCCGCAGTCCGTGCTCCCGACCGTGACGCAGGCGCATGTGTGCGCGGCCAAGGCGGGCGTCGACATGCTCACCAAGGTGCTGGCCCTGGAGTGGGGTCCGGCCGGGGTCCGGGTCAACGGCGTGATCCCGGGCCCGATCGACGGGACCGAGGGGATGGCGCGGCTCGCGCCGACCGACGAGGACCGGGCCCTCGTCACGAACAGCGTTCCGCTGCGCCGGTACGGGACCCCGCGCGATGTCGCGAATGTGTGCCGGTTCCTGGCGTCTCCGCTCGCCGACTACGTGTCGGGCGTGGTCCTGGCCACCGACGGAGGGTGGGCGCTCGGCGGCGCGTCCTCGGCGATGGGGGTCATCGGTCAGCCGCTGCTCGACGCCGTCGACTCCGAGGGCTGATCGCACCGCATCACCGACAGCGGCGGTGCCCCCGGAATCCGGAGGCACCGCCGACGGGTCAGGTCAGTCGCGGGACATCGCGGCCGCAAGGTGGCTCTCGACGTCGACGTATGCGTCGTCGGCGATGTCGAAGACCACCTTCACGATCTCGCCGCCGCGGAACTCGAAGCGCGGCTCCGGGTACGCGCTGGACACGGGGTCGGCGCTGTCGTACCCGATGCACAGTCCCTCACCACAGAGTGAGAAGTGGCCGAGGACGGTCCGGATCTTCTGCTCGCCGACCTGCTGGTCATCGATGTACAGCTTCAGCGGCCCCAGGCCCTCCCGGTTCGGGCCCATGCCCTCCTTCGTGAACTCCACGCCGATGATGTGCTTGCCCGACGTCGGGACCGGCGCGGAGATGCGGTCCTCCGGCGGGATGCCGAGGAAGTTGTACGCGTACGTGACCGTGCCGCCGGAGATGAACAGCGAATGGCCGCCGAAACGCGAACCCTGCGCGAAGATCACGCCCTGCGAGTCCGGTGTCAGGTCGACCTCCGCGAGGATCTTGTACGAGACGCCGTGCACGTTCGCCGACGACCGCTCGGGCACCTCACTGGTGCCCGGGTAGTAGACGAACTGCCCACTCGGCGGCACCGGCTGGTGGAACTCCATGCCGAGGAAGGTCTCATAGTCCTTGGCGTTGCCGATGATCTGGAGATCGTTGAGCGGCAGGACGTTGTTCGCCTCGGCCTCCTCCATCCACAGCGCCGTGAGCTCCTCGATCCTGTCCGGGTGCTCGGCGGCCAGGTCGTGTGCCTCGGCGCGGTCGACGTCGGTGTGGAACAGCTGCCACTGGTCCTTGTCGAAGTTGCTCATGCCGCTCACCGGTCCGTGCACCGACACCGCCTTCCAGCCGTTGTGCCAGATTCCGCGGCTGCCGAACATCTCGTAGTACTGCGTCTCCTTGGTGGTGGGACCGTCGGCGGGCGCATCGAACGAGTACTTCATCGAGACACCCGACAGCGGGGTCTGCTCCACCCCGTTGTAGGTGTCGGGGAACTGGACGCCGCACGCCTCGAGGATCGTCGGCACGATGTCGGTCGAGTGGTGGTATTGGTGGCGGATCTCGCCCTTGGCTTTGAACCCGGCCGGCCAGTGGATGACGAGCGGGTCGCAGACGCCGCCCTGGTAGGTGTAACGCTTGAACATCTTGTACGGCGCGGAGAAGGCGGCCGCCCAGCCCGTCGGGTAGTGGTTGTATGTGTCCGGGCTGCCGAGTTGGTCGACCATCGTGAGGTTCTGCGCCTCGTCGTCGGGGTAGCCGCCGAAGATCTTGCCCTCGTTCACCGAGCCGTTCGGGCTGCCCTCACCGGAGGCGCCGTTGTCGGCGCAGTAGATGATCAGCGTGTTGTCGAGCTGTCCCGACTCCTCGAGGTAGTCGACGATCCGGCCGACCTGAGCGTCGGTGTACTCCGAGAATCCGGCGAACACCTCGGCCATCCGGCTGAACATCCGCTTCTCTTCGTCGTTCAGCTCGCCCCACGGCCGTACCTCATCGGTGGGGGAGAACGTGCCCTCGGGCATCGGGTTCAGCGGGGTCAGGTGGGTGTCCTCAGGGAGGATGCCCTTCTCGATCATGCGGGCGACGACCCATTCGCGGTAGGCCTCGTAGCCGTCGTCGAACATGCCCTTGTACTTGTCGATATATTCCTGCGGCGCGTGGTGTGGGGCATGGTTGGCGCCGGGGCAGAACCACAGGTACCAGGGCTTCTCCGGCTCGGTCTGCTTGACGTTGCGGATCATCTTCAGCGCCTGGTCGGCGAGATCCTTGGAGAGGTGGTAGCCGTCCTCGGGTAGGTACGGCTGGTCGATGTAGTGGTTGTCCTCGGCGAGGGACGGGTACCAGTTGTTGGTCTCGCCGCCGATGAAACCGTAGAAGCGGTCATAGCCCTGCGCGAGCGGCCAGTTCTTCTTCGACGCCCCCGCGGTCCACTCGTCGATCGGGACGTTGTGGTTCTTGCCCACCCAGAACGTCGACCAGCCGGCGTCGCGCAGCACGTTCGCCATCGTCGCGTTCGACGGCGGGATGTGCGAGTTGTAGCCGGGGAAACCGGTGGAGGACTCGGAGATCGACGCGAAGCCGTTGAGGTGATGGTTGCGTCCGGTGAGGAAAGTCGACCGGGTGGGGGAGCACAGCGCGGTGGTGTGCCACTGCGAGTAGGTCAGGCCGTTCTGCGCGAGCCGGTCCATCGTCGGCATGTTGATCCGCCCGCCGTACGGCGACCAGGATGCCTGGCCGGTGTCGTCGTACAGCACGACCAGCACGTTCGGTGCGCCCTTCGGGGCCTTGTCCGGGAGGAAGGCGTCCCAGTCCGACACCGAGTCGCGCACGTCGAGCTTGATGGTTCCCTTGAACTCCTTGGTCACGATCGCTCCTTGTCAGTCGGATGCCCGTGGGACCCATGGTCGGCCCGGTGGTATGACCCCGCCTCACCCGCGCGAGGTGAAGCGGCCACCGATCGGATGCCCGACCATGGGGAGACTGCGGCGAAAGGGGCAGGCGGAGAGTGAATACGACGGAGACCAAGCGCAGGAACTGGCTGCTGTTCGGCTCCCTGCAGGGCTACCAGAAGAAATGGATCCGGCCCGACGTCATCGCCGGACTCACGGTGTGGGCGGTGCTGGTGCCGGAGGCCCTGGCCTACGCGACGATCGCGGGCGTGCCCCCGGTGGTCGGGCTGTACGCCGCCATCCCCTCGCTCATTCTCTATGCCGCGGTGGGCAGTTCGCGGCACCTGGTCGTCGGCCCGATGTCCGCGACCGCGGCGCTGTCGGCGGCCATCATCGCGCCAATAGCCGGCGCCGACGGCGGCAGGTACATCGCGCTGTCTGCGGTGGTGGCCATCGCCACCGGCATCGCGGGGCTGCTCGCCGGCCTGATCCGGCTCGGCTTCATCGCGTCCTTCATCTCCGAGCCGGTGCTCAAGGGCTTCATCGTCGGCCTCGCACTGACCATCATCATCGGCCAGGTGCCCAAGCTGTTCGGCGTCGAGAAGTCCGAGGGCAACTTCTTCGAGCAGGCCTGGGGCGTCCTCACGCACCTCGGTGACACCGACTGGCGGACCCTGACCGTCGGCCTGCTCAGCCTCGCGGTGGTGCTCGGGCTCAAGCGGTGGCTGCCGCTGATTCCCGGCTCCCTGCTCGCCGTGCTGCTCGGGATCGCGGCGGTCGCGGTGTTCGGCCTGGACGGCAAGGGCGTCGAGATCGTCGGGCACATCGACTCCGGTCTGCCCTCGGTCGGCCTGCCCGGCGGAGTCGGCTTCGACGACTATGTGGACCTGCTCGGGCCCGCGGTCGGTGTGCTGCTGATCGGTTTCGCGGAGGGCCTCGGCGCGGCGAAGACCTATGCCGTCAAGGCGGGCTACGAGGTGGACGCCAACCGCGAGCTGATGGGGATGGGCGCCGCGAACCTGGGCTCCGGCCTGACGTCGGGCATGGTCGTCAACGGCAGCCTGTCGAAGACCGCCGTGAACGGAGGTGCAGGTGCAAAGACCCAGGTGAGCGGCCTCGTCGTCGCGGCGCTCACCGTGGCCACCCTGCTGTTCCTGACCGGGCTGTTCGAGAAGCTGCCGGAGGCCACCCTCGCTGCGGTCGTCATCGCCGCGGTCATCGAGCTGGTGGACGTCTCCGCCATGAAGCGGCTGTACGGGGTGTGGACCGAGCGGCTCGGCAGCATCTACGGTCCCGCCGCCCGCGCCGACTTCGCGGGCGCGTTCGCCGCGATGATGGGCGTGCTGCTGTTCGACACCCTGCCCGGCCTGGTGATCGGCATCGGGGTGTCCATGCTGCTGCTGCTCTACAGGGCCTCGCGCCCGCACGTCGCGGCGCTGGCGAAGGAGGGCTCGCTGTGGGTCGACGCCGAGCGGCACCCCGACCTGGCCACCCGCCCCGACGTGGTCGTGGTTCGCGTGGAGGCCGGGCTGTTCTTCGCGAACGCCGACCACGTGAAGGAGAGCATCGAGGCGCTGTGCACCGACGCGACGCGGGTGGTCGTGCTCGACGCGGAGACCTCGCCGTTCGTGGACGTCAGCGCCGCCGAGATGCTGATGCAGCTGCGGGACACGCTCGGGCGCAGGGGGATCGAGCTGCGGGTCGCCCGGGACATCGGGCAGTTCCGGGACACCCTGAAGCGGGCCGCATCCGACGGCAAGAACGTCGGGGTGTACCCGACCGTGGCAGGGGCACTCGAGGGACTGGAGGACAAGCGATGACCGGACTCGTTCTGTGGCGGGACACGCCGACCCGCACCGCCATCGTCGACTTTGTCGCCCGCGTCGAGGCGCAGGGCATCGCGGCCTCCGAGCGGGTCGCGGTGTTCGACAACGACGGCACCCTCTGGACCGAGAAGCCGATGCAGATCCAGATGCAGTTCGTCTTCGCGCTGTGGGAGAAGATGGCGGCGGCCGATCCGTCACTGGCATCGCAGCAGCCGTTCAAGGCGGTGCTGGAGAAGGACTTCGGCTGGTTGTCCGCCGCCATCGACAAGCACTACGCGGGCGACGACACCGACATGAAGACGCTGATGGCGGGCACCGTGCGGGCCTCCGCGGGCCAGGAGGTCGAGGCGTACACGGCGCAGGCGAAGGCGTTCCTCGGCACCGGAACCCACCCCTCGCTTGGTATCCCGTTCACGCGGTGCGTGTTCGCACCGATGGTGGAGTTGCTGCGCTACCTCGAGGCGCACGGCTTCACCACGTACATCGCCTCCGGTGGCGACCGCGACTTCATGCGGGGGGCCGGCGAGGACCTGTACGAGATCCCGCGCGAGCGCGTCATCGGCAGCAGCCTCGGTTTGCGCTACGCCGACGGTGACGTCACCTACGCGCCGGAGATGGGCTTCTACGACGACGGCCCGGAGAAGCCGGTCCGCATCTGGAGCCGCATCGGGCGCAAGCCGCTGCTGGTGGGCGGCAACTCGAACGGCGACGTGCCGATGTTCGAGTTCGCCCGGGACGACGCGCTGCGGCTGCTGGTGCACCACGACGACGCCGACCGTGAGTTCGCCTACGACACGGGGGCGGAGCAGGCGTTGCGGACGGCCGCGGACAAGGGCTGGACCACGATCAGCGTGCGCGACGATTGGGCGACGGTGTTCCCGGAGGCCGAGGCGTAATGCCGGTGCTGGCCCCGACGCTGGCCGGATACCAGAAGTCCTGGCTGCGCGCGGATGTCGTCGCCGGGCTGAGCGCGGGCGCGGTGGTGATCCCGCAGGCGATGGCCTACGCGACGATCGCCGACATGCCGGTGCAGATCGGTCTGTACACCTGCATGGTGCCGATGGTCGTGTACGCGATGCTCGGCGGTTCGCGCACCGCGAGCGTCTCCACGACATCGACGATCGCCGTGCTGACGGCGTCGACGCTGGTCGGGGCCGGGATCGCCGCCGGCTCCGACGACGCGCAGACGTCGTTGATGACGCTGACCCTGATGGTCGGGGTGATCCTGCTGCTGGCCCGGCTCCTGCGCCTGGGCTCGATCATCGAGAACATCAGCGAGGCAACGCTGACCGGGATCAAGGCCGGCGTCGGACTCACCGTCGCGGCGGCCCAGCTCCCGAAACTCCTCGGCGTGTCCGAAGCCTCGGACGCGACCGGCTTCTTCGAGGTCGTGTGGTCGGCGTTGCGTCAGATCGCGGACGCGAACCCGGCCACGGTGCTGCTGGCGGCCGGGTCGATCGCCACGCTGTATGCGATGGCGAGATTCGTGCCCCGGATCCCGGGACCGCTGGTGGTGGTCGCGGCGGGGATCGTCCTGGTCGCGTTCGCCGGTCTCGCCGACCACGGGGTGGCCTTGATTCCGCCTGTACCGCAGGGTATTCCACTTCCGGGGCTGCCGAGCCTGCACGATCTCGGCGCACTGCTGCCGGGTGCGCTGGCCATCGCGATCATGGCGTTCCTGGAGACCGTCTCGGTCGGTCGCAGTGTTCGCCGTACCGGTGAGCCGCAGATCGACGCGGACCAGGAACTGCTCGCCAACGGTGCGGCTGCGGTGGCCGGTTCGTTCTTCCACGCCCTGCCGCCCGCCGGTGGGTTCTCGCAGACCGCGATCGCACTGCGGGCGGGGGGCCGCACTCAGGCCGCGAGCCTGGTGACCGTGGTGCTCGCCGTTGCGGTGGCGCTGTTTCTCGCGCCGATCCTCGACGATCTGCCCCAGGCCGCGCTGGGCGCGATGATCGTCGTCGCGGTCCTCGGCCTGATCGACTTCCGCGAATTCCGCACCTTGTGGGAGATCAACCGCCTGGAGTTCTGGATTGCGCTCTGTACCGCACTGGTCGGTCTGGTGTTCGGTCTGCTGCCGGCGGTCTTCGTCGGAGTGGTCCTCACCCTGTACCTGGTTCTGCGCGAACTGAACCGCCCGCACATCGTCCAGTTGTCGCCGGACGAGCACGGCATCTACCGGGCCGGCCCCGAGGAGGCACCGATGGTGCCGGCGGAACCGCTTGTACTGCGGCACAACTCGGGCCTGTACACCGCGAACGTGCGGGCGACGATCGCTGCGATCCAGTCCCGGGTGTTGGCGTCGGGGTCGAAGAGCGTGGTGTTGGACGTCTCCCGGGCCTACAAGGTCTCGACCACCGTGCTGCACGGCTTCCGCGACCTGCTGCAGGAACTGGGCGAGGCGGGGGTGACGGTGTA
This sequence comes from Rhodococcus sp. NPDC059179, assembly GCF_042754885.1. Taxonomy (NCBI): domain Bacteria; kingdom Bacillati; phylum Actinomycetota; class Actinomycetes; order Mycobacteriales; family Nocardiaceae; genus Rhodococcus; species Rhodococcus sp. NPDC059179. The sequence continues at coordinate 867,222 of NZ_JBHZBV010000001.1, forward strand.
CTTCGCCGACCTGCCCGCCTCCGAGCTCGAAACAGCGCGGAAGGTGCCAGGCGGACGCGAGATCATCGAGTCCGGACGGTACTTCGCCACCGTCGACGACGCCGTCCACGCGCTCCGCGCCGGTGCGTGATTTGTACCCCGGTTGGGGTACCGATCGCGCACAGTTCGGGCGGGAATCGCGGGAACGCCGCCGTCGTGCGTGAGACGATCGCCCCATGCGACTGGGGCTGCACGCACTGGGAATCGGCACCGGCGCGCACCGCGGGGTGATCGACGCGGTCGCGATCGCGGCGGAGACCCACGGGTTCGCCACCCTGTGGTCGGGGGAGCACGTGGTGATGGTCGACCGATCGGCGTCGCGCTATCCCTACGCCGATGACGGCCGGATCGCGGTGCCCGCCGCCGCGGACTGGCTCGATCCGATGATCGGGCTCAGCTTCGCCGCCGCGGCCACGCGCACCATCGGCATCGCGACGGGAGTGCTCCTGTTGCCCGAACACAATCCGGTGCTGGTCGCCAAGCAGGCGGCAACGCTCGACCGGCTCAGCGGCGGCCGGCTCACGCTCGGCGTCGGCATTGGCTGGTCCCGGGAAGAGTTCGCCGCGCTCGGCGTCCCGTACGGGCGTCGTGGCGAGCGCACCGCGGAATACGTCGCCGAGATGCGGGCGCTGTGGCGCGACGACGTCGCATCGTTCGACGGCGAGTTCGTCGGTTTCGACGCGGTTCGCGTCAACCCGAAACCCGTTCGCGACCGCCGCATTCCCGTGGTGCTCGGGGGCAACAGCGGCGCCGCGCTGCGGCGCGTCGCGGTCTGGGGAGACGGGTGGTACGGGTTCAACCTCGCAGGCGTCGACGAGGTCGCCGAACGGATCGGCGTCCTGCGTGAGCTGTGCCGGGAGGAGGGCCGAGACCCGCGCGGGCTACTGCTGTCCGTCGCGGTCCGGGAAGCCGACCCCGGTGACGTTGCCGCGCTCGCCGAGTTGGGTGTCGGCGAACTCGTGCTCGTCGAGGCGCCGCCGGAGGACCCCGGTGATGCCGCCGACTGGGTCTCGGCGCTCGCGCACCGCTGGAAGTAAACGCCTGTGCGCGTGTCTCACTCCAACTGGGATACGACACGCGCACGAGCGGCGGAACCGCAACTCACACGAGACGGGTGAGGTGGTCGGGCGGCTCCCGTGGTGGCATGGCGGTAGCGTCGGCGAAGGGAAGTGTCCTGTGGCTACCGAACTGAGGGATCTGGCAGCGAAGGCCTATGTGTACGGATTTCCCCTCGTGTTCGACCTGGACCAGGTGCGCCGCTACGTGACGACGGGGGTCGGGGCAAACGCCGCCGCGCCGTTCAACACGTTCAGCCACGCCGACTCCCTCGCCGGGCCGAAGGACACCTTCGTCTCGATCAACAATGACACCGTGTACTCGATGGCGCAGCTCGACCTGACCAACGGTCCGCTGCTGCTGGAGGTCCCGGACACCGACGGCGCCTACTACGTGATGCAGTTCGTGGACGCGTGGACGAACAACTTCGCGTACGTCGGCAAGCGTGCCACCGGGACGGCCGCGGGCCGCTACCTGCTGACGCCCCCAGCGTGGACGGGGGAGACGCCGGCAGGCGTCACCAGGATCGCGTTCCCGACGGCGGTCGCCTCGATCGTGGGCCGGTGGGCCTGCAACGGAGGCGCGGACCTGCCCTGCGTCCGCGCGCTGCAGGAGCAGCTCACGCTGACGCCGGTCGGCGAACAGGCCGAGCCCCCGGGACTGCCGACCCCGGATCCGAACGTCCCGGATGCACTGGTGTTCTGGGAGAAGCTGCGGCTCTGCCTGCAGGCGTATCCGCCTGCGGCGCAGGATCTGCCGCTGCAGGCGACCTTCGAGCCGCTCGGCCTGCTGGCGTGGGGCCCGTCGCCGTACCTCCAGGCCGATGCGGAACTGGCCGCTGCTCTCGAGGCCGGTGCCAAGGCCGGACACGACGGGCTGGTGGCCGCGCTGAAGTCCGGGGCCGGCGACACCATCGTGAACGGATGGCATCAGCCTTTCCATGCCTTCGACTACAACGACGACTACTTCGAGGTCGGCACCGTCAACTCGCCCGAGTGGCGAATCGACGACCGCACCAGGGCGATCGGGCTGCGGGCGGCGGCGGCCATGGGCGGACTGTGGGGCAACCACGGCTACGAGGCCGCCTATGCCCCGGTCTATCTCGACGGCGACGGCGACGAGTTGACCGGTGAGCGCAGCTACACGCTGACCTTCGAGCAGACGCCGCCGGTGGACGCCTTCTGGTCGATCACCATGTACGACCTGCCGGAGTTCTATTTGGTGGACAACGGGATCGACCGCTACTCGATCGGTGACCGCACCCCCGGACCCGTCTACGCGGACGACGGTTCCCTGACCATCACGCTCAGCGCCACCGCGCCGGCCGACCCGACCGAGCGGGCGAACTGGCTGCCGACGCCGACCGCCGGCTTCCGGCCGTTGCTGCGGATGTACAGCCCACGGCAGGAAGTGTTCGACGGGACGTATCAGATCCCGCCCATCGTCAAGGTTCCCCATGACCGAGAAGTCGAGTCGGACTAGGGTTTCGGCATGGCACCCTCCGGAAAAGACCATCATCGGCTGAACTACGTGGAGTTGTCGGTCACGGATCTCGCAGAATCCGAGGCCTTCTACCGCTCGGCATTCGGCTGGGAGTTCACCGAGTACGGCCCGCAGTACGCGGGCATCATCGGCGCAGACGGAGACGAGGTCGGGGGCCTGCTGCAGGTGCCCGAGCCCAAGCCCGCCGGCGGACCGTTCGTGCTCCTGTACTCGGTCGACCTCGACGCATCGGTCGACGCCGTGCGCGCGGCAGGCGGCACCGTCGTCAACGGCCCCTACGGCTTCCCGGGCGGGCGGCGCTTCCATTTCACGGACCCGAGCGGCAACGAACTCGGTGTCTGGTCCTCGACCTAGCAGTTCAGCCACTCCCGAGCCGCCGCGACCAACGCCTCGACGCCCACGCTGAGGGTCGGCTCGATGACGGGCGCGAAGCGGGGGGAGTGGTTCGACGGGATGTCCCGGTCGATCGTCCCCGCCGCGGCGGCGGCCAGATACGTCTCGGGGTCGGCGCCGCCGAAAAGCCAGTAGCAGCAGGTCGCCCCGGATGCGGTCGCGAAGATCCCGACGTCCTCGCTGCCCGTCACCAGGCCGGGATCGACGACGCGGTCGTCGCCGAACCTCGCCCGGAACACCGCGGCGGTGCGCTCGACCGCGGCGGGATCGTTGACCAGAACGGGGAAGCTGTCGATCGGGCTGATCTCCGGTGTCCGGGTGGCCCCCGCGGCCGCGGCCTCCGCGTTGACGATGCGGGTGACCGCGTCGAGCACGTTGGTGCGCACCTCCTGGTCGTAGGTGCGGATGTTGACCTGGAGCACTGCCTCGTCGGGGATGACGTTGTCCTTGGTGCCAGCCTGCAGCGAGCCGACCGTCAGCACGACGGTGTCGGTGGCGGCCACGCTGCGTGACACCACGGTCTGCAGCCGCAGCACCGTGGACGCGGCCATCACCACCGGGTCGATCGTGGTCTCGGGACGCGACCCGTGCCCGCCCTTTCCGAACATCGTGACCTTCAGCGCGTCCGTCGCCGCGAACGCGGGTCCCGGACGGATGGCCAGCATGCCGGCGGGAAACGGGGCCACGTGCTGTCCGAGCACCACGTCCGGCCTGCCGAACCGGTCGAACAGTCCGTCGTCGACCATCGCCTGCGCGCCGCCGCCCAGCTCCTCGGCCGGCTGGAACACCGCGAGAATCGTTCCGTGCCACTGCGACCGGTCCGCGGCAAGTTCGGCGAGCGCGCCGAGCAGGCAGGTGACGTGCATGTCGTGGCCGCACGCGTGTGCCACCGGTACGTCGACGCCATCGGGATCGGTGCCGCGCGCGGTGCTGGCGTACGGCAGCCCCGTCTGTTCCGCGACCGGCAGCGCGTCCATGTCGGCGCGCAGCAGCACGGTCGGGCCGTCCCCGCTTCGCAGCGTCCCGACGACTCCGGTTCCGCCGACGCCGGTGGTGGTCTCGAACCCCAGCGCGCGCAGACGGTCCGCGACGATCCCGGCGGTTCTGGTCTCGTGGAAGGACAGCTCGGGGTGGGTGTGCAGGTCCTTGTACAGCTCGACGAGGGCTGCGGTGTCGACCATGGGGGTCCTTCCGCTCGAGGGATCCGATCGAGTCAAACACCGTTGGTCGGACCGCGTCTCATGCTTGGCGGGTGATTCGTCGGGCCGTCGACCTGACTACCGTTCGGCGACACCGGCGGCAGTGCCCGCCGTTCGCGCACGATGGAGGATGACATGGGCGACCTGATACTGCTGCTGATCCCGCAGATGATCGGGCTGGTCATCACCCCGGCCGCGGTCGCCGGCTGTGTGCTGCTGCTGCAGTCGGACAACCCGATTCGCAATGCGTTGAGCTTCGGCAGCGCGTTCCTGCTGGTGTACACCGTGATCGGGGTGGCGGCACTGCTCGGCGGTGCGGGCGACCCGTCGGCGACCTCGCAGACCGTCTCGCACTGGATCGGGCTCGGCGTCGGCGTGCTGTTCCTGGTGGTCGGCCTGTTCCAGCTGCTGCAGCGCAAGAAGCTCGCGGCGGAAAAGCCGAAGTGGATGGTCGAGCTGGAGGAGGCCACCCCCCGCCGGTCCTTCATGATCGGGCTGGTGCTGGCGAACTTCAACCCGAACCTGTTCATCATGCTGTCCGGCATGAGCATCATCTCGAGCTCCGACTCGACCTGGGCGCAGGCGCTCGTCGGGACCGTGCTGCTGCTGCTCGCCTCGGTGCTGGACTTCCTGATCCCGATCGGGGCGTACGTGCTGCTCGGCGATCGGGCGCGCCGAGGCCTGGACCGGGTGAAGTCGTGGATGGTCCGCCGCAACAAGGAACTCGGGGTCGGGGTGTTCCTCGGGTTCGGCGCGCTGTTCACCATCCGCGGCATCCTCGCACTCATCTAGCGCGGGCCAGCGCTGTCGCAGTGTGCCGCGGCCATTGCCGATTGCCGTGCAGCCCAGGACGACTGCGGTCGGCAGTCCCGCCTGGGCCATGATCGCGGCGACGCCGCAGACCAGCACGAAGAAGAGCGATCCGGGCGGCCCGAGCCGGCCCACGCTCACCACGTAGGTCCCGACGACGGCGACCGCGACGAGCGCAGTCCACCCGGCCACCGCCGTCCGGCGGGCGGGAGGCCGAACACCAGCGCTCGCCGTCGCGGTATCGGTGGCGAGAGGGGAGGGGTGCGGCGCCGTTTCGCCGCGGGGACCGTCGGGCGGACCGTGCGATTCGCGCACGAGGTTTCGACGATTCGCGCCGTGGTGAAGGTGTCGAGTCCGGGCGTCGCGGCCACACGGCCGCTCCTACCTGCGGGTTCGGCACGGGTCGGTGTCGTCGGGTTCGCAAGGTGATTTCGCGGGCCGAAATCCGATGGTTTTTGGGGGCGTTTACCTTCCGGCCCTGTGTGAGGATGCACCGATGACATTGGTTGTCACTCATTCGCTGGGCCGAATGCCGGTCTATGCGCGCTGACACCGAACGGCTGCCCGTCGTGGCGGCAACCCCGAGCGGCCTCACCAGGCCCACCGTCCTCGGATGTGTGGCGCCGTCCGGCCGGATGCCGGGAAGTACGTTCGCGGTCGGACGGTACCGCCTGCTCTCGTGCTGCGGGACGGCGCCGTCGGTGGAGTTCTGGCGTGGACTCGACCTGGTGACCGGCCGTGAGGTCGGATTGACGCTGCTCGACGGCGACGCGAACCCACAGGTCGACACGGACGAGGTCTTTGCCCGCACGGTGTGGATGTGCGGGATCCGGACCTCCGCCGTCGCGCGAATCGTGGACATGGTCGACGCGGAATCGGCCGGGGCGGTCGTCACCGAATGGGTGCCGAGTTGCTCGCTCGCCGAGGTCGTGGAGGGCCGGCTGTCGGCCGCCGCCGCCGCCTCCGCGATCAGGCCCCTGGCGCACACGGTGTGCCGGGCGCACGAGGCCGACAGTGTCCTCGCCCTCGACGATCCCGACCGGTTGCGGGTGAGCATGGACGGCGATGTGTTCCTTGCCTTTCCGGGCCCACTCCCGGACTCGGACCCGGCCTGCGACGTTCGTGGACTAGGCATGGCGCTGTCGACGCTCACCCTGGGCGACCGGTCGGGCGCCGGGGACTTGGCACAGGTGTCCCGGATCCCGGCGCGGTTGGCGGAGCTCATCGTCCGGGCGGTCGGACCGGGCGCTGTCGGCGCCGAGTGGGTGGCACACGTGCTCGACGAGGTTGCCGCCTCGCCTGCGGGTCGCGACTTCGCCGAGCTGAACCCGTCCCGGTCCGCGGCGATAGCGGGCTGGTGAATCCCCGCCGTACGAGACCGTACGGTTCGCTCGCGCGGTAGTCTTCACCGCACTGAGGTCCTTTGTCGGGGGTGGCAGGGGTGCGTATGACGGGGAAACCACTTCCACAGGCCGCGTCGTTGACCCAACGGTTCAACGACGGCCTGCGGCTGAGCGGTCCGGAAGGACTTGTGACCCTGTCGGCGGCGGCCGACATGGTGGCGATCAAACCTGACCGCTTCCGTGCCGTGATGCACACGGCCGACTTCGGCTCGATCCGAGTGAACAGGCTTCGTACCTCGGCCGTTTCGGGGATCCGGGCGCCGGACAGGTTGGCGGACGACCACAGCGTGTACCTGTCCATGGTCTGTGTGCGAACGGGCGAGATCCGGGTCCGGCAGAACCGCACCGCAAGCCGCGCAGGCGCGGGCCAGATCACCTTTGTGGACTTCGCGGCCGCCTTCGAGGTCGAGCTCTCCCATCGCGGCGACTTCGTCTTCGTCTACCTGCCACACGATCTGCTCGCCGCTCGATCCGTGGATGCCCGAACCCTGGTCGGCGCCACAGTTTCCGCGTCGCCACTCGGTGACGCGATCGCGTCCGCGATCGAGAGGTTCGCCGTGACCGGCGTGTGCGACCCGCGATCGGCCGAGGCGGCGCTGATCGAGCGCGCGATCGTCGACCTGTGCCTGGCGGTGGTGCACCAGTCGACCGGTGAGGCTCAGGTGCGCGACGAAATCGGGCTCCGAAACCGGGCTCGGGCAACGGAATTCATCGAGAGCAACTTCACCGATCCGACGCTGACCATCGGGCAGGTCGCCTCGAGCATCAATGTCAGCCCCCGGTACCTGCAGAAGCTGTTCGAGGCGGAGGAGCACTCGGTCTACGAGCTCATCCGGCGACGCCGGGTCCGGTGGGGCGTCGGCCTGCTCACCGATCCGGGCGCCGCGCACCTCACCATCAGCCAGGTGGCCCTGCGGAGCGGATTCGTCGGCCTGAGCCAGTTCAGCCGCGCGGTCCGGGACATCACGGGCGCCTCGCCCAGGGGTATCCGGCGGCAGGTGTGCCGAGCGGAGCCCCTTCAGGCGTCCGGCGGCTCGGCGTAGCAGTCCCGCACCGCGACATCCATCGGAAACCGCACCCGCGTGTCGCCGAACAGCAGTCGGGTGGCGGCGCGCGTCGCGGCCAGCACGTGCTCGGTGGCGGTCTCGGGATCGCGGCAGTGCACGACCACTTCGTCGTGCTGGAAGAACACCAACTCCGCGCCGTCGTCCTCCGCGAGTCGCCGCCTGAGCTCGGCCAGGAGGCACAGCGCCCACTCCGCGGCCGTCGCCTGCACCACGAAGTTGCGGGTGAACCGGCCACGGGCGCGTGCGCCCCCGTCGGGCCGGCCGTGTTCATCGCCGCCGGACCACCAGCCCTCGTCCGGCGGTGGGCAGGAGCGGCCCAGCCAGGACTGCACCACCTCGCCACGCTCGCCCGCACGCGCGGCGTCCTCCACGTACTGCACCGCTACCGGAAAACGCTTGCGCAGCAAGGTCAGCAGCGCGCGCGACTCTCCCGCGGTGGCCCCGTACAGCACCCCGAGGATCGCGACCTTCGCCTTGTCGCGGTCGCCGGCGAAGACCTCCGCGGCCACCGGTGCGTACAGGTCGTCGGCGCCCGCCGCGGCGACCATCAGCGGGTCGCCGGACATCGCGGCGAGAATGCGGGGCTCGAGTTGCCCGGCGTCGGCGATGACGAAGGTGTGTCCGGGGTCGGCGATCACGCTGGTGCGCAACGCCTTCGGGATCTGCAGTGCCCCGCCGCCGCGGCTGGCCCAGCGTCCGGACACCACCCCGCCCGGAACGTAGACGGGCCGGAACCTGTCGCCGCGCACCCAGGTGTCGAGCCAGGCCCAGCCGTTGGCGGCGTGCAGTTTGGCCAGGTCCCGGTAGTGCAGGAGCGGCTCGATCGCGGGATGGTCGACGTCGCGCAGCAGGTAGGCGCGGGTGGAGCTGAGCTCGACGCCGTCGCGGGCAAACGCGTCCACCAGTTCGACGTGGGACGCGGGGTTGACCCGACGCCCGAACGCCGCGCTGATCACCTCCGTGATCTCTCGAATCTTTTGCGGCACAGCATCTCCGGTGGCGCGCGGTCCCAGCGCGCGTTCGAGGAGCAGGAGGTGTGCCTGGGCGGAGAACGGGAGCCCGTGGTGACTCATCTCGGCGGCGGCGAGCGCGCCCGCCGACTCGGCGGCGACCAGCAGGCGCAGTCTCGGATCGGTGCCGATCAGGGTGAGCTGGGCTCGATGCAAGTCGACCACCGCGGCGGGGTCGCGGGGCGGCGCGGCGTCGAACAGGCCGGGTCGCTCGTCGAGCGGAGGCTGCGGCGCGACGGCCGGTTCGCCGGCCCGCACGCTGAGCAGGGCGCCGGTCAGCGCGAGGTCGTGGCAGCGCTGCACCCGCAGTCCGTCACGCAGCACGGCGGGATAGACGGCCGCGGCATCCGCCCACACCCACCGGGGATGGCCGTCCGGTTCGAGGGCGCGCACCGCGGCGGACGGGTCCGGGAACGACAGCGGCGGGCCAAGGGTGCGGCCGGTGTCGTCCGTGCGGATCGCAAGGGTGTGCTCGGGCCCGGGCACCAATACGATCCGCACAACGGGCAGTCTGCCGTGCGGGTGCGACAGGCCCCGTCAGTGGCCGCCGTGCCGGATCTCGTCGCGGTGCTCGGCGTAGCGACCTTGAACGCGGCCAGCCCCAGCCCAGGTCGAAGAACAGCTCGAGCGGGGAGACGGAGGATCGCTCCTCCATCGGCTGCATCCGGGTTCGTTTGGGAAGGTCCACCGGGCTACTGTGCCACCACGAAAGGGCAGGCGCAGGGGGTCCCGGGCCGGGCGCCGCGCAGGTCGGTCCGGCTGACTGCGAGCCCGCCGGGCGTCGTCGGTAAGCTTGCCAACTGGACTTCGTTACCCGTTCCCAGATCCGGAGGTTGATTGGCGTGGCGCTCGTCGTGCAGAAGTACGGCGGATCCTCGGTGGCATCCGCCGAGCGCATCCGACGCGTCGCCGAACGGATCGTGGAGACCAAACGCGCCGGCAACGACGTCGTTGTGGTGGTCTCGGCGATGGGCGACACCACCGATGAGCTGCTGGACCTGGCCCAGCAGGTCTGCCCGTCGGGTCCGCCGGCGCGCGAGATGGACATGCTGCTGACCTCCGGCGAGCGGATCTCGAATTCGCTGGTCGCGATGGCGATCCACTCCCTCGGCGAGGAGGCCCGCTCCTTCACCGGGTCGCAGGCAGGCGTCATCACCACCGGTGCCCACGGCAACGCCAAGATCATCGACGTGACCCCTGGCCGCGTCCGTGACGCCCTCGACCGCGGCTCGATCGTTCTGGTTGCCGGGTTCCAGGGCGTCAGCCAGGACAGCAAGGACGTCACCACCCTCGGTCGCGGCGGCTCCGACACCACCGCCGTCGCGCTCGCGGCCGCGCTGAAGGCCGACGTCTGCGAGATCTACACCGACGTCGACGGCATCTTCAGCGCCGACCCGCGGATCGTCTCCGACGCGCAGAAGCTGGACACCGTCTCCTTCGAGGAGATGCTCGAGATGGCGGCGTGCGGGGCGAAGGTGCTCATGCTGCGCTGCGTCGAGTACGCCCGCCGCTACAACGTGCCCGTGCACGTTCGTTCCTCGTACACCACCAAGCCCGGCACCATGGTGTCCGGATCGATGGAGGACATTCCCGTGGAAGAAGCCATCCTCACCGGCGTCGCGCACGACCGCAGCGAGTCCAAGGTGACCGTAGTCGGGCTGCCCGACGTGCCGGGCTATGCCGCCAAGGTCTTCCGTGCGGTCGCCGAGACCGAGATCAACATCGATATGGTGCTGCAGAACATCTCGAAGGTGGAGACCGGCAAGACCGACATCACCTTCACGCTGCCGAAGACGGACCTGCCCGCCGCGGTGGAGAAGCTGACGGAGCTGCAGGGCGAGATCGGGTTCACCCAGATCCTCTCCGACGACCGCATCGGCAAGGTGTCGCTGGTCGGCGCGGGCATGAAGAGCCACCCGGGCGTCACCGCCACCTTCTGTGAGGCGCTCGCCGAGGCCGGCATCAACATCGACCTGATCTCGACTTCGGAGATCCGCATCTCGGTGCTGGTCGCGGACGACGAGCTCGACGACGCGGTGCGCGCAATCCACAAGGCATTCGATCTGGGCGGCGACGAAGAGGCCGTCGTCCACGGCGGGACGGGACGCTAGAGATGACAACTGTTGCTGTGGTCGGCGCGACCGGTCAGGTCGGCGCCGTCATGCGCGCGCTCCTCGCGGAGCGCAACTTCCCCGCCGACAAGGTGCGGTTCTTCGCGTCGGCCCGCTCGGCGGGCACGAAGCTGCCCTTCCGTGGGGAGGAGATCGTGGTCGAGGACGCCGCGGGCACCCCCGATGAGGACCTCAAGGGCATCGACATCGCGCTGTTCTCGGCGGGGGCGACGTTGTCCCGCGTCCAGGCGCCGCGGTTCGCGGCTGCGGGCGCGACGGTGATCGACAACTCCTCCGCGTGGCGCAAGGACCCCGAGGTCCCGCTCGTGGTGAGCGAGGTCAACCCGGAGGAGGCGAAGAACCCTCCGAAGGGCATCATCGCCAACCCGAACTGCACCACGATGGCCGCGATGCCGGTGCTCAAGGTGCTGCACGACGAGGCCGGCCTGCAGCGGCTGATCATCTCCAGCTACCAGGCGGTCTCCGGTAGCGGCCTCGCCGGCGTCGAGGAACTCGTCACCCAGGTGCGCGCGGTCGTCGACGACGCCGAGAAGCTCGTCCACGACGGCTCCGCGGTCGAGTTCCCTGCGCCGAACAAGTACGTCGCCCCGATCGCGTTCGACGTCATCCCGTTGGCCGGCTCGCTGGTCGAGGACGGCAGCGGCGAGACCGACGAGGATCAGAAGCTGCGCAACGAGAGCCGCAAGATCCTCGGCCTGCCCGACCTTCTCGTCAGCGGCACGTGCGTGCGCGTCCCGGTGTTCACCGGCCACTCGCTGTCGATCAACGCCGAGTTCGGCAACCCGCTGTCCGTCGAGCGTGCCAAGGAGCTGCTGGCTCAGGCGCCCGGCGTGCAGCTGGTCGACGTGCCCACCCCGTTGCAGGCGGCGGGCGGCGATCCGTCGCTGGTCGGCCGCATCCGTCAGGATCCGGGCGTGCCCGGCGGCCGCGGCCTCGCGCTGTTCGTCTCGGGCGACAACCTGCGGAAGGGCGCCGCGCTCAACACCATTCAGATCGCGGAGCTGCTCGTCGGCTGACCGCGCCCCTAGGTTCCCCCCACCTCACATCTCCCCAATGTCACATTGATTCGGCTGACGCGAATCAATGTGACATTGGGGAGATCGTGTTTGGGCGGGCGGGCAGGGGTGCTAGTGGACCGAGACGCCGTTCCTGCCGATACCGACCGGGACGGGGCCGCGGAGCAGGTGCCCGATCCGGCCCTCGTCCAGGGCCAACGCCTTGACCGTGGTCGCCGCCGCGACGACCACGCCCGACATGATGAACATCCAGGTGATCGCGGTGAACACCAGGCCGAGCGCGCCGAACTTGTCCTGCGCCGATGCCCCGGCCATGGGCAGGTAGATCCGGCCCGCGATCCGCAGCAGGGCCAGCCCGAGGGCGGTCATCGCCGCGGTGGCCCACAGCACCCGGCCTGCGAGCCTGCCCTCGGTGAGCAGGTACGGCACCACCGCCCACAGGACGAACCAGATGATCAGCTCGCTGCCGAACGCCAGCGGCAGCCCCACCCAGTCCACGTCCGCCAGGTTCCGTGCCGCGCTGAGCAGCCCGATGGACGAGGCGACCGCAAGCAGCACGGCCACCCAGCGCCAGCCGCCGCGGATGGACAGCGTCGGGATGTTCCACACCCGCCCGTACAGCCTGCCGAGCGCGCGGGCGAAGGACGTGCCGCTGAGGATGACCATCAGCACGCCGATGACGCCGAAGGTGGCGAAGGTGGGCGTGTTCGACTCGAGGGCGCCGGGCGCGATCATCGACAGGTCCATCCCCGACGGATCGAGCCCGAGCTGCTCGTACAGGGTGTCGCCGACGCCGTCCAGGTTCCCGATGGTGCCGACCGCGATGATGACGGGCAGCACCGAGGTGAACTCCTGCGCGGCGAGGGTCATCGAGCGGTCCGCCAGCTCGATGTCGATGATTCCCTTGATGATCCGGGCCACCGTCCGTCCGGCCGAGGTCCGCTTCAGCCAGCCGCGGGCGGTCTGGGTCTGGACGGCCAGGGCCTCCTTGGCCAGACTCACCGAGAGTTTCGAGGACTTCACGATGGTCAAGTCAACGCGACGGCCGGGTGGGCGTCCTCATCCGGGTCAGGTGAATGTAAGACGTCCGCCGCCCGTCCCCGATGCGGGACGGACGGCGGACGGAAGACGACGGGTCGGTCAGGCGGCGGCAGGCTGCGCGCGGTTCGCCGGCCAGCCGGCGGTGAGGCCCCAGATGACGCCGATGTTGATGGCGATGACCAGGATCGACAGCCACGGCTGGGTGCCGATCAGGGTGAGGTGTCCGACCGCGTTCAGCAGCGCGAGGGTCACGCCGAAGACGCGCGCCCAGGTGGCTCCGGCAAGCAACGCGCCGCCGCCGACGATGAGCAGCACGGCCCAGGCGATCAGCACCCACCCCCACCGGTCGTAGTCGAGGATCAGCAGCTTCTCCTCCCCGACGAACAGTCGAGTGGGTGCGGTCAGCGAGGCGATGCCCTCGACCGCGTTGAAGGTGCCGGTCATGATCAGCATGAGGCCGGCGAATACGCCCCAGCCCCCGGGGGTCTTGTCGTCCATGGGTTCCTTCGGTGACGTCGGTTGGTGGCGGATCAGAAGAGGAGCGCGACGAGGATCGGCGCGGCGGTGAGGACGATCGCGATGATCGAGACGACCGCGATGGTCTTGGTGGTGTCAGTGGACATGCGGCCCACGCTAGGGGCGTGACCAGCGCGTCGCGTCATCCGCTCAGGGTGAGATGGGGCGCGGGAACCTGTACGGTGCTTGGTCGGCATATATCGTTCCGAGATAGTCGGTCGAATATTCACAACGAAAGGACGAACAAGTGCTCAAGGGTTTCAAGGAGTTCCTCCTTCGGGGCAACGTGCTGGACCTCGCCGTTGCCGTCGTGGTCGGCGCCGCCTTCACTGCGATCGTGACCGCCTTCACCGAGAACATCGTGAACCCGCTCGTCGCCTCGTTGGGTGGCTCGAACGAGATGGGCTTCGGTTTCCAGATCACGGACAGCCCCGAGACGTTCGTGAACCTCGGCGCCGTGCTGAGCGCCGTGATCAACTTCGCCATGATCGCTGCGGTGGTCTACTTCGTGCTGATCGTCCCGTTCAACTCGGTCAAGGAGCGGTTCATGACCGAGGAGGAGAAGGAGGCGACGGACATCGAGTTGCTGACCGAGATCCGGAACCTGCTCGCCGACGCGAACGCCGACGCCACCTCGACGCGGGTCGAGTCCTAAAAGCTGGTTCCGCGAATCGCGGCGTCCCGGACTCGAGGTCCGGGGCGCCGCGATTCGCGTTTCCTCATCCGGAGCGGGTGAGATTGCGGATCGGTGGGGTCGGTTAGCCACTCCAGGCCGCATGATTTTCGTATGACGCCGACCGACGAAGCGAAGCCGCTCGATGCCGACGAGCGGGCGGAGTTGCTCCGGCTGCGCGCTCAGGTTGCCGCGAACGAGGGCGCCAAGCGGCGGGGGGTGCGCGGCGCGCTGCGCTGGACGGCGTCCGGGCTGCTGATCGTCCTGGTCGCGGTGCTGCTGCTGACCTCGCTGCTGGCCCGCTTCACCCGGAGCGAGATCCTCGACACCGACCGGTACGTGGCGACCGTGGCCCCGCTCGGCGCGGACCCGGCGGTGCAGGACGAGATCACCGACCAGGTGACGCGGCAGATCTTCAGCCGGCTCGACATCGAGAAGGTGACGGCGGAGGCGCTGACCGCGTTGACCGAGAACGCGCCTCGGGTGCCGACGCAGGTGGTCGGTCTGGCCCCGGTCATCGCCGGGCAGGCCGAGGGATTCATCCGCGACACCGTCCACACGATCGTGGCCAGCGACCAGTTCGAGTCCGCGTGGATCGACGCGAACCGGATCGCCCACCAGAAACTCGTCGCGGTCGCGACCGGCGACACCAGCGTGGTGCAGATCGATGACAAGGGCACCGTCAGCGTGCCGCTCAAGGCGATCCTCGAGACCGTCCGGGAGCGCCTGACCGAGCGCGGTTTCGCGTTCGCCGACAAGATCCCCGAGATCGACGCCAGCTTCGTCATCTTCCAGTCCGCCGACCTCGTGAAGGCGCAGAAGACCGTCAACGCCCTCGACAAGGCGGCCACCTGGTTGCCGTGGCTGGGGGTGCTCGCGGCGATCGGGGCGGTGTTCGCGGCACCGCGGGGCCGCAGGCTGCGGGCGCTGTCGCTGGTGGGTCTCGGGGTCGCGATCGCGATGGCGCTGCTGAGCGTGTCGCTGCACGTCGCCCGCGCGGTGTACATCGATGAGATCCCGTCGGACGTGCTGTCCCCGGCCGCGGCCGCGGCGGTGGTGGACGCGGTGGCGGCCCCGCTCAAGACGATGCTGCGCGCCTGGTTCCTGACCGGGATAGTCGTCGCCTTGATCGGCTATCTGACCGGGGGTTCCGCGTCCGCGCTTGCGGTCCGCCGCGGGTTCACCAAGGGGGTGGACGCGATCAGGAAGACAGGGGAGGGCCGGGCGCCGCGCCCGGTCGAGCTCTGGGCCGCGCGGCTGCGGGTCCCGCTGCGGGTCGCGATCGTCGCGGTCGCCGTCGCCGTGTTGGTGTTCTGGACCTACCCGTCCGGGGTGGTGGTGTTCACGATCGCGGTGCTGGCCCTGCTCGCGCTTGTCGCCGTCGAGGTCGTGGCTCGGCCAGGCGTGGCCGCCGCCGAATCGGTGGCGGCGGAATCGGTCGCGGCGGGTTCGCCCGACGCGGGGTGACCCCCGCCGAGAGTGCACCTCTCGGGGCATCGGCCGAGTGGGGCGTCGATAGGTGCGCAGTCGGCGGGCGGGCGCTACGGATCGGTGAGCAGCGCGATGATGGCGTGCATCTCCTCCGGGGTCGGCGTCGGCAGGCTGTCTCGGGCATGCACGAACCCGATGCCCGCGTAGACGAGAGTTCCGGCCCGCAGCCGTGCCTGGATCGGGTCGAACCCCACCTCGAGCAGTGCATCCTGAACCATCTGCATGATGCGACGGTCGAGAACCCCAACCGCCTCGGCGACCCGGGGCTCGGTGCGGGCCCAGTCCCGGATCGCGCGTTCCACCGACCAGGACCGGTGTTCGATCAGGATCGCGGACATCTGCTCGAGGCGCTGCCGCGCGGGAATCGACTCGACCAGGTCCAGGCCGCGGGCCGCATCGTTCTGCTGCCCGCACCACCGTTCGGCGACGGCGGTCATCAGCCCGTCGATGTCGTTGAAATGCCAGTAGAAGCTGCCCTTGGTCACCTGTAGTTGTTCACACAGACGCGAGATCTTGACCGCGGAAACACCTTCGCTGACAAGCAGATCCAGTGCCGCTTGCGTCCACTGGTCCACGGACAGGCGGGGGGATCGCTTCGGCGCCGATGCGGAGGCCATGCCGTGATCCTACGAGCCTGCCTCGCCGACGCCGCGGGCGCGCAGCAGTGCCGCGACCGTGAGCGCTCGCGCGAGGGGATCGGTCGTGAGTTGAAAGTGGTTGCTGCGGTTGGACGGGTCGATGTCCTGGATCACGATCGTGGTCATCCCGGACCAGGCGCCCGAGGTGAAGGGCACGACGAGACCGTCCGAGGCAGACAGGATGTTGGTGTAGGTGACGCCAGGTGTCGGGACGGGAGCGCGGCGTAGTTCGGTCAGGAAGTCTGATCCGCGGACGAGTTGCCGACAGCCGCCGCACAGCGGATCGATCAGCGGTCGCTCCACGGCGAGGATCGCGTCGTATGTGCCGAGTCGGCGGGAAAGGTCTTCGGCCGCACCGAGTTCGGCGACGTTGGTGCCGTCCCACATCGCCCCGGCCGCCGTGAGGGAGCGAACCCGGTGTGCACCCGGGTGGTCCTGGAGGTACCGCTGGGCGACGAGGGCCCCGGCCCCGACCGCGACGACGTCCACGTCGTCGACGCCCTCGGCCGCCAGCGCGTCGACCGCCGCAGCCAGTTCGTTCGCGCTGCCCTCGAGCGCAGCCAGCCCGGCGACGGGCAGTCGTGGGTCGGTGACCCCGTAGGTGAAGCGATAGCCGCACAGCGCGCGGGCGTCGAGGTCGTTGGCCAGGTCGCGCCACTGGTCGGCGTTCGCGGCCAGGTCATGGACCAGCAGCACCGCGCGATCTCGGCCTGCGCCACACGCGGAGCCGGCGGTCGGGGTGTCGGTGCTGGTGTCCGCGGAGGCGGCGCCCCCGGCCCCCGTCAGGACGGACGCGGTCAGCGCAGTCGCCGCGAGAACTGTCCAGAAATGCCTTCTACCTGCATTTATCACGAGTCCTCCGGTTGATCGCGAAATGCCCGTCTCCATACCATACGGTAGGGTATGGTCAGCGTCGCAACCTCCGAGAAGTGATCTGTTCGAGCAGCCACAGGAGCGTTTCGTGAAAATGTCCGTACCGATTTCCCGCCGGGCCTTCGTCCGGGGCTTGGCGCTGACCGCGGGCATGGGCACGGTCTCGGCCGGGTCCGCGAGCGTCGCGACGGGCCGGATCCGGCAGGGCGATCCCACGCGACCGCTCGTCTTCCAGTCGCCCAAGGTCGAGCCCTTCCGAGACCAGCTGCCGCTGCTGCCCAGCCTCACCGGGACCGCGTTCGAGGTGCGGGCCGCCAGTGCGCTGCACCGCTTCCACGCGGACCTCGATCCGTCGCCGTCCCTCGGTTACGGCGGGATGGACTACCTCGGACCGACGATCGAGGCGCACGCGGGCGAGCCGACCACGGTCGCGTTCCACAACGGCATCACCACGCACCCATTCGCCGCGGACTTCGATACCTCGCTGCACGGACTCAGCGAGCGGGACCGCACCGAGATCCCCACGTCGATGCATCTGCACGGGGGAGTGACGGCCCCGGAGTTCGACGGCCATCCCGAGTTGATCTCCCGCCCGGGTGAGGGATTCGTCCACCACTTCCCGAACCGTCGTGACTCGGGATCGCTGTGGTACCACGACCACGCGATGGGGGTGACCCGTCTGAACGTGTATGCCGGGCTGGCCGGGCTGTACACGTTGCGCGACGAGTTCGACACCGGCCGAAGCGACAACCCGCTCGGCCTACCGGCCGGACAGTACGAAATCCCGTTGGTGATGCAGGAAAAGCTGTTCACCGCCGACGGCAGGCAGAGCATTCGCTCGACACCGATCGTGCCGCAGGGGCGTTGGGAGGGCGGTGCGGTCGGCGACGTCGGGGTGGTGAACGGCAAGATCTGGCCGGAACTCGAGGTCGCCCGCGGGATGTACCGTCTGCGACTGCTGAACGCCGCCTCCTACAGCGTATGGAACCTGTACTTCGGGAACCGGATGCGGTTCTGGGTGATCGGAACCGAGGGCGGCCTGCTCGATGTGCCAGTGGCGACCACGCACGTGCGGCTCGGTCCAGGCGAGCGCGTCGACCTTCTCGTGGACTTTGGAGGCCTGGATTCCGGTGCGACGGTGGAGCTTCGCAACGACGAGGCACCGCCCGGGCAGGCCGCGCAGATCGGTGGGGTACTCATGCCGCTGTTCTGCCGGTTCCGGGTGGGACGGTCGCGGGGCTTCACCGGGTCGGTGCCGCAGACCCTGCGTGGTGGCCGGGGCCTGCCCGCCTCGCTCCCGCCGGTGCCTGCGCCGCAGGTGTTCCGCAACGTCACCCTCAGTCAGCCCACCGCGGTCCGGCTGCCGCCGTCGATCATGTCGCTGAACAACCTGACCTACTCCTCGGCGGACATCGAGATGCCCCGGCAGGGCACGGTCGAGCAGTGGAATATCGTCAACGCCACCAACGACCCGCATCCCATCCACATCCACCTGGTGACCTTCCGGGTGCTGGGCAGGCAGGTGATCGAGACCCTGCGGTACGCCCTGCACAACCCGCAGCCACCGATCGGCACCCGGTGGACGCCGTCCGCGGACCCGTTCACCATCTCGCCGCTGATCCCGCCGGAACCCT
This sequence comes from Rhodococcus sp. NPDC059179, assembly GCF_042754885.1. Classification (NCBI taxonomy): domain Bacteria; kingdom Bacillati; phylum Actinomycetota; class Actinomycetes; order Mycobacteriales; family Nocardiaceae; genus Rhodococcus; species Rhodococcus sp. NPDC059179. The sequence continues at coordinate 885,716 of NZ_JBHZBV010000001.1, forward strand.
GGGAGTCCGGGTTCAAGGAAACCGTGATCGCCAACCCGAACTCGATCACCCGGATCATCGTCTATTTCCCCACCGCGGACGAACTCGGATTCGATCCCGACGCGACCTTCGGCCCGGCTACCACCGGCCGAGTCGAAACCCCAGCGACGGGCCACGAATCACGGGTCCGGGACATCCATCTCGGCGAGGACCACGGCGCGGCTGCCGCAGCGCCGCCGCTGCGGGGCTACGTCTGGCACTGCCACATACTCGACCACGAGGACCACGACATGATGCTCAAGTTCCGGACCGTCGCATGACCGAGGCCGTAGACCACTTCCAGCGGATCCCGTACCAGCCCGCCACCGACGGCCGGATCGAGATGCACTCCGGACTCAGTCGGCACTATCCGACTCTGCACGCGAATCTCGTTGCCGAGCCGGGGTTCTCGAGAGAAGTCGGCGTGATCATGGCGCACCCGGCCTCGAACTTTCTCACCCACTTCCTGCTGCGGGCACTCGCCGAGGCGGACCTGCCCGCGATGGGACTGAACACCAGGTACGCCAACAACGAGCCGGCACTGATCATGGAGCGTGCGGCACTCGACCTCGGTGCCGGTGTCCGGTGGATGCGCGAGGAACTCGGTTTCGAGAAGGTGGTGCTGCTCGGCTTCAGCGGCGGCGGTTCGCTGGCCTCGTTCTACCAGTCGCAGGCGCTGCGCCCCACGATCACGACGACTCCCGCCGGGGACCCGGTGAATCTGGCGGGGGCGGAGCTGATCCCGGCGGACGGGCTGATGCTGGTTGGCGCGCACCCGGGCCGGGCTCGGGTGCTGCGAAACTGGATCGACGGCGCAGTGACCGATGAGCTGGACCCGTTCGCCACTGACCCGGGCCTGGACCTGTTCGCGCCGGGGCGCACGGTGCCGCTGGACGCCGACTGGTTGCGTGACTACCGGGATGCCCAGCTGGCGCGGATGAGGCGCATCGACGAGTGGGCCCTGGCGCAGGTCGACGAACTGACCCGGACGGGAGCCGCCGACCGCGGCTTCGTGGTGCACCGCACCACGGCCGACCCCCGGTTCGTCGACCTCGCCGTCGATCCCAGCGACCGGGCGCTCGGCAGCATGTACGGCGACCCGCGAGCCGCCAACACGGCCGCAGGCGGGTTGGCTCGGTTCGTCACGGTCCGAAGCTGGCTCAGCACCTGGAGTTTCGACCACACCAACGCGGACGCGCTCAGGGATCTCGCCACGGTCAAGACGCCGGCGATGGTGATGTGTCTGATGGCGGATCAGGCCGCGTTCCCGACCGACTCGCGGGAGCTGCACGCCGCGCTACCGAGTGCTGACGCGGAACTGATCGAGTTGGCCGGGCTCAACCACTACCTGGTCGACCAGCCCGGCGGACTCGACTCGGTGGTGACCCGGCTGCGTGACTGGTTGGTCGGGCAGGGACTAGCGGAAGGGCAGGGGAAATGACCAGTCAGGTCGGGTCGACGGAAGAGTCGCGAGAAGTTTCATCAGTGAAGGACAAGTGCCCCACCGCGTTTCGGTACTGGGACTCGCTGAACTCGCCGCGAACGAGGCGTATGCAGAAGCTCAGCCTGCGGCTGACCGGTGGCGAACTGTTCCCCACCGACGAGCAGGTCACCGCGTTCTGCAACGACCTGTACGCAGGCGACCCGGTGGCCGAACGCTTCATCGACGAGGTCTTCGAGGGTGACATCGGCCCGGTGGCGGGGCGGGCGATGCTCGACCAGGCGCTCACCGAGGGCGTGCATGCGGTTGCGGATGTGCCGCCGGCGATGGCGGAGCTGTTCGCTGAGTTCGAGGACGTGCCGGACTGGGTGCGGCCCGAACTGGTCGAGCAGGGTGCGGCCATCTGGCGACGGTGGGGCACCATGCTCTTCACCGTTGCGGGCAGCACCACCCTGGAGATGTACACCGAGGCCGCAGTGGCCACGCCGCTGTCACTGTCCGGGGGTTACGCGGGCGACAACGCGCTGCGCCGGTTCCTCGAGACGAGTCGATTCTGGATGGACCTGTCCGAGCCGCATGCCCTGCTGACGCCGGGGTCGAAGGGGCGAGCCACCGCGATGCGGGTCAGAGTCATGCATGTGTCGGTGCGCCGCCGCGTGGCCGAGCATCCGGAATGGCACAGCGAGCGGTGGGGACTGCCGATCAGCCAGGGCTACATGATGCTCACCCTGATCGGGGGCAGCGTGGCGCCTGCGATGGCCCTGTGGACGCTGGGTTACCAGACCACGCCCAAGGAGATGCGGGCGCTGCTGCATTTCCAGCGCTACATGGGCCATCTGCTGGGGGTGCGGGTCGGCTGGTATCCGGAGAACGTCCGCGACACGCTGCGGGCGCTCGCGATGGTGATCGCCTCGCGCTCGTACGACTCCGGCAGGCACGGCGCGGAACTGATCGAGTCGTTCCCCGCGAGCTTCGCACCGCGGGACGGCCACCGCGGCCTGCAGCGGCTCCGCGAGCGGTACAACTACCGGATCTACTCCGCGTACGCGGCGATATTCATGGGTCCGAAGACCCGTCGGAAGTACAACCTGCCGCGGGCCTTCCCCTGGGTGCTGATCCCGGTGTTGCGGTTCCCGCTGGTGACCGTGATGGAGCTGGCCCGCCGGTTCGTCCCCGGTGTGGCGGGCCCGCTCGAACGGATTGCGTTGTGGCACCGCGAGAACTGGTACCGGGCGCAGATGGATGGCCGTGAGGCGGAGTTCCAGGCAAAGGGTGCGCTGCGGCGGTGACGCACATGTGACTGCGGCGGTGACGCACACGTGACTGCGGCGGTGACGGGTTAGTCCACACGAACAGGAGGCAGCTATGACCACTCTCGATATCGTCGAGGCCTGGAACGGCCCGGGCCGCAAGGACGGCTCGATCACCACGGTGTCCCCGAGCGACAACGCCGCGCACCCGTCGCCAAGCAAGTTCGCGTTCGAGCACTGGTATTTCGACGCGCACCTGGACGACGGACACATCGTCGTCGGGTTCCTGCAGACGCGGGAACTGGTGACCCGCAAGCCCGGAGTCGAGCTGCACGTCTACTCGCCCGACGGGACGCGCCGGGAGATCGTGAAGGTCTACGAACCGTCACAGGCCTCCGCCTCCGTCGACAAATGCGACGTCAAGGTCGGCCAGAACTATGCCTACGCGGAGTTCCCGGACGGTGGGCTGCCGATCCATCACGTGCACATCGCCGAGGAGGACATCGCCTTCGATCTCGAGTTCCGCAACGAGATCCCGAGCTGGATGCCCGGTCGCGGCCAGACGTCGTACGGCGACGACGCGTTCTTCGCCTGGGCGGTGGGCGCACCGAGGGCGCGGGTGAGCGGGACGGTGCGGATCGGCGGCAAGACCCTCACAGCGAGCGGTCGCGGCTACGCCGACCACAACTGGGGCGTCGGCGACATGAAGCGGATCATCGACCGCTGGTACTGGGGCCGGCTGTACGTGGACGACTTCTCGCTGATCTACGCCACCGTGCTCACCCAGCAGAAATTCGGCGCGCACGAGTCGCGTCCGCTGATGCTGGCCAAGGGGGACCAGGTGGTGCTCAGCACCGGGGAGGTGGAGCTGACCGAGGGGCCGCGGGTGTTCCACGAGGTGGCCAATCGCGAGTATCCGAGCTGGATCCGGCTGCAGGTGCCGGGGCAGGTGGACCTGCGGTTGACCGTCGACCGGATCGTGCACGGTCACGACTTCCTGGCCGACGTGCCGGTGGTGCGGAGCCGGTTGGTCAAACCGCTGGCGAACCGGCTGCTCGGCAGGCCCGGCTACTTCCGGTTCCACTCGACATTCGAGCTGTCGATCGACCTGGGGGGCACCACCTTCGAGCGGTCCGGGACCACCCTGCACGAGATGGTTGCGCTGAAGTGACGGGGTCGGACCCGTTCGAGTACCTGTCCGGCTTCGGTAACGAGCACCACTCGGAGGCGGTGCCCGGCGCGTTGCCGTGGGGCCAGAACTCGCCGCAGCGGGCGCCGCACGGCCTGTACGCGGAGCAGCACTCGGCCACCGCATTCACCGAGCCGCGGGGTGGCAACCGGCGCAGCTGGGTGTATCGGATCCGGCCGTCCGCCCAGCATCCGGCGTTCGCGCGGATCGACAACGGCACGCTGCGGTCGGCGCCGGTGGCAGGCGGCATCGTCGATCCCAACCGGCTGCGATGGGGCCCGCTGCCCGAACCGGCGGCACAGCAGGATTTCGTCGACAGTCTCTATACGATCGCGGCCAACGGGGATGTGTTGGCGCGCACGGGTATCGGGATCCACCTGTACCTGGCGACCGAATCGATGACGAACCGCTACTTCAGCGATTCGGACGGCGAACTGCTACTGGTCCCGCAGCAGGGCGCACTGGTGCTGCACACCGAGTACGGCCGGCTGCGTGTGTCGCCCGGCGAGATCGCGGTGATCGGCCGCGCGGTGCGCTTTCGCGTCGAGATCCAGGAGCCGACCGCACGCGGCTACGTCTGCGAGAACTACGGCGCCGCTTTCACTCTCCCGGAACTGGGGCCGATCGGCGCCAACGGGCTCGCACATGCCAGGGACTTCCGTTACCCGGTGGCCGCCTACGAGGACCGTGAGGCGACGGTGCAGGTGGTACAGAAGTTCGGTGGCGCACTGTGGGCGGCCGACTACGACCACTCTCCGCTCGACGTGGTCGCCTGGCACGGCACCCACGGCGCGTACAAGTACGACCTCGCCGACTTCAATGTGATGGGAACCCTCGGCTGGGACCATCCCGATCCGTCGATCTTCACTGTGCTCACCTCGCTCTCGAACACGCCGGGGCAGGCGAACGTCGACTTCGTCGCGTTCCCGCCCCGATGGGTGGTGGCCGAGCGCACCTTCCGGCCACCACACTTCCACCGCAACGTGATGACCGAGTTCATGGGACTCGTCGAGGGGGTGCACGACTCGAAGGCCGAGGGCTTCGTGCCGGGCGGGGCGAGCCTGCACAACATGTGGGCCGCACACGGACCCGACCTCGAGACCTTCGAACGGGCCAGTGCAGCGGACCTGGGGCCCCAGTACCTGCCCGGCTCACTGCCCTTCATGTTCGAGACCCGGCTTCCCTTGGCCACCACCGATTTCGCGCACGCCGCCCCGCACCGCCAGCCCGACTACGACAGCTCGTGGGCCGGACTGACCCACAACTTCGTCCCGCCCGTCACCGACGAACCGCAGAGCTAGGAGCCCGCCATGACAACCGTCACCCCGGTCACCGGAGTCGACTTCGACCTGCCCGAACCGCTGCTCCGGATCGGTGGTGCCCGGCTCGGCGCCGAAGGCGGCGCCACCTACGCCTCGGCCAATCCGGCCACCGAGACCCACGTGCTCGACATCGCGGCTGCGCAGCCCACTGACGTCGACGCGGCGGTGCTCGCCGCCCGAGCCCAGTTCGAGTCGGGGGAGTGGTCCCGGACCAGCGGAGTGGACCGGGGCAGGATCCTGAACCGGGCCGCGGACCTGATCGAGGCCGACGCGCACACACTGGCCGCGCTCGAGGCCGTCGAGATGGGCAAGCTCTACCAGGACTCGGTGGTCGGCGACATCCCCGCGGCCGCGGCCGCGTTCCGGCACTTCGCGGGCTGGGCCGACAAGCTCGCCGGCCGGACCGCGCTGATGCCGGACTTCGGCCCGCAGCCCCGCTTCGGTTTCACCCTTCGCCAGCCGCTCGGGGTGCTCGGCGCGATCACCCCGTGGAACAACCCGGCGATGATCGCGGCGTGGAAGTTGGCCCCCGCGTTGGCCGCCGGCTGCACCGCCGTCGTCAAGCCAGCCGAGGATGCCTCGCTGTCCACGCTGCGACTGGCCGAACTCCTGGTCGACGCCGGGCTGCCGGAGGGCGTGGTGAACGTGGTGCCCGGACTGGGCCCGGTGGCGGGGGCGGCGCTGGCCGAGCATCCCGGCATCGACAAGGTCTCCTTCACCGGCAGCCTGGCCGTGGGCAGGCAGATCCAGTCCCTTGCCGGCGACAACTTCCGCAAGGTGACCCTCGAGCTGGGCGGAAAGGCCCCGCAGATCATCTTCGACGACGCGGACCTCGAGGCGGCGATGCCGTGGATCGCGATGGGGAACTTCTACCACCAGGGTCAGGTGTGCGCGGCAGGCACTCGGGTCATCGCGCACGAATCCGTGGTCGACGCGGTGATCGACGGGCTGGTGGCGGCGGCCCGCGCCAGCGTCGTCGGCGACCCGTTCGAGGCGTCGAGCACCATGGGCACCATCGTGAACCGCAAGCAGCTCGACCGGATCCTCGGCTACATCGAATCCGGCCGCCGCGAGGGTGCGGACCTGATCGTCGGGGGCAATCGGGTGGACCGGCCCGGCTACTTCGTGGAGCCGACCGTCTTCCGTGGCCACAACGACCTGACGATCGCGCGGGAGGAGATCTTCGGGCCGGTGGCGACGGTGATCAGCTTCCGCACCGAGGAAGAGGCCGTCGCGATCGCCAACGACACCAAGTACGGGCTCAACGCGATGATCTACACCACGAATCTCTCTCGGGCGCACCGGGTGATCGCGCGGCTGCGGGTGGGCACGGTCTGGGTCAACGGTTGGGGCGTGCCCGATCCGAGCCTGCCGTGGGGTGGCCGCGGGGCCAGCGGGATCGGCCGCGAGCTCGGCCAGGCGGGCGTCGAGGCGTTCACCGAGGAAAAGACGGTTCATCTCGGACTCTAGGCGCGGGACAGGCCCGTGGGTGGTGCGCGACGGACAAAGGAGCCAAGACATGGACGGATCGGAACAGACCGGTGCGCTCGAGGGGATCCGGGTGCTGGAGCTGGGATCGCTGATCGCGGGACCGTTCGCGGGCCGGTTGCTCGGTGACCTCGGCGCGGACGTGATCAAGGTCGAGGCGCCGGACCGGCCGGACCCCTTGCGCGACTGGGGACTAGCTGAGCAGGACGGGCACCGCTTCTTCTGGACCGTGCATGCCCGGAACAAGCGGTGCATCACCCTCGACCTTCGGGTCAGGGAAGGCCAGCAGGTGTTTCTGGACCTCGTCGGGCAGGCCGACGTGGTGCTGGAGAACTTCCGGCCCGGCACCCTCGAGAGGTGGGGGCTCGGCTTCGACATCCTGTCCGAGCGGAACCCCGGCATCGTGCTGGCGCGGGTTTCCGGGTACGGCCAGACCGGGCCGCTCGCGGGCCGGGCCGGATACGGCTCGGTCGCGGAGGCGGTGAGCGGGCTGCGGCACCTCAACGGCTATCCCGACCAGCCGCCGCCGCGGATCGCGCTGTCCATCGGGGACACCCTGGCTGGGATGTTCGCGGTGCAGGGTGTGCTGGCGGCGTTGCTCGCCCGCACCCGCACGGGGCGCGGCCAGGTGGTGGACGTCGCGCTCAACGAGGCCTGTCTGGCGGTGCAGGAGTCCGCCATCCCGGACTACGACCGGGGCGGCATCGTGCGCGGCCCATCGGGCACCCGGTTGGAGGGCGTCGCACCGTCGAACCTGTACGCCACCAGGGGTGGCGGCTGGATCCTCATCGCGGCCAACCAGGACACCGTGTTCGCCCGGCTGTGTGCGGTGATGGGCAGACCCGACCTCGCCGAGGACGAGCGGTACGCGGATCACCTGGCGCGCGGACGCAACCACCGCGAGCTGGACGAGCTGATCTCGGCGTGGGTTGCGGAGCAGGATCCGTCGACGCTGGTGGACCGGCTCACCGAGGTCGGGGTGGTGGCCGGACCGGTCAACACCGTCGCCGACGTCGTGGGCGACCCGCAGTTGCTGGCGCGGGAGATGATCGTCGACCACTACGACGAACGGATCGGAGCGTCCGTCCGCGGACCGGGGGTGGTGCCCAAGCTCAGCGGAACCCCCGGGTCCGTGCGATTCGCGGGCGCCCCGACGCCCGGCGCTCACAACGCCGAGGTCTACTGCGAGGTGCTCGGCCGCGACGCGGACGAGCAGGACCGCCTGCGCGCCGCGGGGGTGATCTGACGTGGCATCGCAACTCCCCGAACGCGTCCACATCCGTGAGGTCGGCCTGCGCGACGGTCTGCAGAACGAGGATCCAATCTCGGTGCAGGCCAAGGAATCCCTACTCGATGCGGTCGTCGCGACCGGGGTGCAACGCGTCGAGGCCACGGCGTTCGTCTCTTCGCGCGCGGTACCGAGCATGGCCGACGCGGAGGAAGTGGCGGCGCTGCTGCACCGGTGGCCCGGGGTGCGGTTCTCCGCGTTGATCGCCAGCCCCGGCGGCGCCAGGCGTGCCGTCGCGGCCGGGATCACCGACCTCGAGTATGTGGTGTCGGCCGGGGACGGGCACAGCCGGTCGAACGTGCGGATCGGCACCGACGAGGCGACCGCGCAGATCGGCGAGGTGGCTCGGGTGATCCACGACGCGGGCGGCCACTGCGAGGTCGCCATCGCCACCGCCTGGGACTGCCCCTTCGACGGTCCGACGCCGCCGGAGCGGGTGCTGCGAATCGCCTCCCGGGCAAGGGAGCTCGGCGCCGACTCGCTCTCGCTCGCGGACACCATCGGCACCGCGACCCCGGTCCGGGTGCGGACGCTGATCGGGGCGGTCCGTGACCGGGTCGGCCCGGCCGAGCTGGGCGTGCATTTCCACAACACCCGTGGCGCGGGCCTGGCCTGCGCGGTGGCCGCCGTCGAGGCGGGCGTGGTGCACCTCGACGCCTCGGCCGGCGGGCTGGGCGGCTGCCCCTTCGCCCCTGGCGCGAGCGGCAACATCGCCACCGAAGAGCTGGTGTACCTGTTGCACGACATGGGAATCGGGACCGGCATCGACCTGAACGCGTCGATCGCCGCGGCCGAGGCCGCGCAGCGGGTGGTCGGCCACCCGGTGCCCAGCAACCTCCTGCGGGCCGGCGACCGGAAGCGCGGATGAGCACGCCTGCGACGGTCGTGCGGGATGCGAGCCGTTCGCTGGGCGAGTTCTACGCGCTGTCGCTCGACGCCTTCTTGGCGATCGCACACCGGCCGTTCCAGTGGCGCGAGTTCGTCGAGCAGTCCTGGTTCGTGGCTCGTGTGTCGGCGATGCCGACGGTGTTGATGGCGTTGCCGTTCACGGTCCTGGTGGTGTTCACTCTCAACTCGCTGCTCGGCGAGGTGGGTGCGGCGGACCTGTCCGGGGCAGGCGCAGGTCTGGGTGCGATCACCCAAATCGGCCCGCTGGTCACGGTTCTCGTGGTCGCGGGCGCCGGGGCCACCGCGATCGCGGCAGATCTGGGCGCTCGGACGATCCGCGAGGAGATCGGCGCGCTCGAAGTGCTGGGGATCGATCCGGTGCACCGGTTGGTCGCCCCGCGGGTGTTGGCACTGACCGCGGTCGCGATGCTGCTCAACGGACTCGTCTCCGCCATCGGACTGATCGGGGGATTCTTCTTCTCCGTCTTCCTGCAAGACGTGACGCCCGGCGCGTTCGTTTCGGGGATCACGCTGCTCGTCGGCCCGGCGGAGCTGGTGATCTCCGAGGTCAAGGCCGGATTGTTCGGGCTCGTCGCCGCGCTGGTGGCGTGCTACCGGGGACTGTCGGTGCGCGGCGGCGCCAAGAGCGTCGGAACCGCCGTCAACGAAACTGTCGTCTTCTCCTTCATGGCGCTGTTCGTCATCAACGTGCTGGTCACCGTCGTCGGAATCACCTGGTCGGGACGATGAGGGGGGCAGCTGTGGCGAGGGGGCCGGTGGCGATGCGGCGGGCGGTCCGCTGGTGGGACGGGCTCGGCCTGCGCGCGAAGTTCTACGTCGGTGCGCTCAGTCACCTGGGGCGCGCGGTGGGCGCATACCGGAAGGAAACGCTGCGGCTGATCGCCGAGATATCGATGGGCACCGGCGCGCTCGCCGTCATCGGCGGCACGGTCGTGATCATGGGATTCCTCACGCTCTTCGCCGGCGCCACCGTTGCGGTCCAGGGTTTCAACTCGCTGGGAGACATCGGCATCGAGTCCCTCACCGGGTTCCTGTCCGCGTACGTGAACGTCCGGGTGGTCGCCCCCGTGACGGCGGGTGTCGGGCTCGCCGCGACCATCGGGGCTGGCACCACCGCCCAGCTGGGTGCCATGCGGATCAGCGAGGAAATCGACGCCCTTGAGGTGATGTCGGTTCCCTCGATGCCGTACCTGGTGACCACGAGGGTGGTGGCGGGCATGATCGCCATCGTGCCGCTCTACGCCCTCGCGGTTGCGGCCTCCTTCCTGGCCAGCAGGGTCGCGACCGTGCACATCTTCGGCCAGTCGGCAGGCGTCTACGACCACTACTTCCGCACCTTCCTCATCCCATCTGATGTGCTGTGGTCGTTCCTGCAGGCGATGGCGATGGCACTCGCTGTCATGCTGATTCACACGTACTACGGCTACCACGCGGCTGGCGGCCCGGCCGGTGTCGGCACCGCCACCGGCCGGGCGGTCCGCTCCTCACTCGTCGCCGTGGTGACGGTGACCCTGCTCATTTCGCTGGCCCTCTACGGCAGCGCCCGGCAGCTGCACCTCGCGGGGTGAGGCGACCGTGGTGAGACAACTGTCGCCCCGCGTCGCCGCGCTCGGCCTGGTCGCCATGCTCGCGTCAACCGTCACGGCGGCGCTCGTGCTCTACAACGGCGGCCTGGCCAGGTCGGTGCAGGTGACGGTGGAATCGGGCCGGTCCGGGTTGTCCATGCAGTCCGGCGCGGCGGTCAAGATGCACGGCGTCGAGGTGGGCCGGGTGCAGCAGGTCAGGCAGGTCGGTGACGGCGCGGTGATCGACCTCGGTATCGATGCGGATGCCGCGCAGGACATCCCAGCGAACATCGGTGTCGAGATCAGTTCCAGCACCGTGTTCGGCACCAAGTATGTCGACCTCGTCGCCCCCGCCACCGCGGCCGTCGGGCCCATCACGGAGGGAACGCGGATAGCCGCCGAGCGGGTGTCGGTGGAACTGAACTCGGTGTTCGAGGACCTGTCCGCGGTTCTCCGGTCGGTGGAACCGGAGAAGGTGAACGCGGTGCTCGGGGCGGTGGCGACCGCGTTGACCGGTCGGGGTGACCGGCTCGGCCAGTCCCTCGAGGATGCCGATGCGGTGCTGGCTTCGATAAATTCTGTTGTGCCGCAACTTGAATCGGACGTTCGGAATGCGGCCGAGGTCGCCGGTCTGTACGCCGACGTCGCGCCGGAAGTCCTCGGTGCGATCGACAATGTCGCGATCACGAGCGCCACCATCGTCGCCGAACGCTCGGCGCTCGACAGCCTGCTGCTCGAGATCACCGGCCTGGCATCGACCGGGAACCGGGTGCTGACCGCTCATGAGTCGGGCATCGTCACCATGCTCGACCTGATGCGCCCCACAGCATCCCTGCTCGCCGAGTACTCGCCGGGCCTGACCTGCTTCCTGCAGGGTGTGGACGAGACCCGCAAGATGGCCGAACCCGTCTCCGGTGGCAACGGGCGGACGATGCTGCTCAGTTCGGCCATTCTGCTCGGCGACGCGCCGTACACGTACGCGCAGGATCTGCCTCGAGTTCAGGCGACCGGCGGACCGCGGTGCGGGGGGCTGCCGAAGCTCGCGATCGACCAGCTGCCCGCGCCGTACCTGGTGGCCGACACCGGATCCAATCCGTACCGCACGCCGGGCGCCGGACCCACCGTGAGCCCGGACCGTCTGCTCGAATTCCTGGTCGGAGCGCAACGGGGTGGCAACCGGTGAAGGCCGCGGTCTGGAAGATGGGGGTGTTCACCGTCGCCATGCTGACCGTGCTCGCCGGTCTGGTGATCGTGTTCGGCCAGTTGCGATTCGCGGACACCACGACCTATCGGGCCAGGTTCGAGGACGTCTCGGGACTGACCGCGGGCGACTTCGTGCGGGTCGCGGGCGTCGAGAGCGGCCGGGTCTCGAGCGTCGAGGTCGTCGACAACGACCGGTCGCTCGTCACGATGGAGATCGACTCGGCGTATCCCGTCACCGAGGGGACCGGGGCGACCGTGCGGTACGCGAACCTGGTCGGGGACCGCTATCTCGAACTTCGGGAAGGACCGGGCCCGATCCGGCGCCTCGGCGAGGGCGAGACCATCCCGGAGGAGCGCACCGAACCCGCCCTCGACTTGGATGTCCTGGTGGGCAGCTTCCGCCCGCTGTTGCGAACGATGGAACCGGGTGCGATCGACAACCTGACGGCGGAGCTGATCGCCGTGCTGCAGGGGCAGGGCGGCACAGTCGAGTCGATCCTGCAGCGGGCGGCGTCGTTCACCGGCGCCATCGCCGACCGGGACCAACTGGTCGGCGAGGTGATCACCAATCTCAACGCCGCCGTGGAGACCGTTGCGGGACAACGCGAACAGTTCTCGTCGAGCGTCGATCAGTTGCAACAGCTGGTGTCCGGACTCTCCACTGATCGGACCCCGCTCGCCGAGTCGGTGGTGCGGATCGACACCGCGACAGCAGGATTGGCGGCTCTGTTGAGTGAGAGCCGGGCGCCCCTGTCCGGAACCATCTCCGAGCTGGGCCGGACGTCGGCGCAGCTCGAGGAGGGCCGCGGCACGATCGAGAGCGTCGTGCAGCGGCTGCCCGACACCTACGCGGCCCTGTCCCGACTTGGCGCATACGGCAACTTCTTCAACTACTACCTGTGCGCGATGAGCCTCAAGGTCAACGGACCCGACGGTCAACCGGTGACAATCCCGCTGACCAACCAAACCGCCGGGAGGTGTGGAGCGCTGCCATGAGGCGATTCCGGGACATGAACCCCACTCCGATCGGCGTGATCGGCACCGCCGTGGTGGCGGCGACGGTGGCCGCCGCGTTGCAGTACGATTCCCTGCCCTTCGTCGGCGCCCAACCCCTCTATCGGGCGGTGTTCACCGAGACCGCGGGGCTGGCCGAGGGCAACCGGGTGGAGGTCGCCGGTGTGAAGGTGGGGGAGGTGACCTCCCTCGAATTCGACGGGCCGACAGTGGTCGTCGCGTTCACGCTCGACGAGTCGATCCGGCTCGGCCGTGCCAGCACGGCGGACATCGCGACCGAGACCGTGCTCGGCACGAAGGGGCTGCGCGTTCGCCCGATCGGCGACGGGGAACTCGACCGACGGACCATCGCGCTGGAACAGACCAGCGCGCCCTACGAGCTCACCGACGCGCTGGGAGATCTGACGACGAAGGTCCGGGATGTCGACACCGACCGGCTCGGCGATTCGCTGCAGACGGTCTCGGAAACGCTGAGAGAAGTGCCCGAGGACCTGCGGGCCGCCCTCGACGGGGTGTCTCGGCTGTCCGCGACGGTCGGCAGTCGCGACCGGGACCTGCGTGCGCTGCTGTCCAACGCCGAGCAGGTCACCGGCCTGCTCGCGGAGCGCAGCGGCCAGATCAACGCCCTCATCCTCGACGGCAACGAGCTGCTCGGAGAGTTGGTCGCGCGCCGCGATGCGATCGCCGAGCTGTCCGGTCACGTCTCCGCCGTGTCGCGGGCGATCACCGCCGTGATCCGCGACAACGAGGCGCAGCTCGCCCCGACCCTGGGCCGATTGACCTCGGTTCTCTCCGTGCTGCAAGAGAATTCGGCCGCGCTGGGCCTCGCCATCGACAGGCTCGGGCCCTACGTCACCCAGCTCGGCGAGGCGGTCGCCAGCGGGCCGTTCTTCAATTCCTACATCCAGAACCTGATCCCCGCCGAGATCATGCGACCGTTCGTCGACGCCGCGCTGGCCTCGAGGGGGATTCGATGAGGACACGGCTGGCGATCAAGGCGGCCACCGCGTGCGCCGCCATCGCGGTGCTGGCCGTCGTCTCGTACACCCTGGTCCCCGTCGCCGGGAAGATCACCGTGTCGGCGGACTTCAGGTCGACCCGCGGGCTGTACGCAGGCGATGACGTTCGGGTCATGGGCGTCAAGGTCGGATCGGTGCGCTCCATCGAGCCCGCAGGCAATCACAGCGTCGTCCGGTTCACCGTCGACGAGTCACGCACGATCCCGGCGGACGCCAAGGCGGTCATCGTGTCGCAGAGCCTGGTGTCGGCCCGGTACGTGCAGGTGGCGCCCGCCTACACCGGCGGCGACGTCTTGCTCGACGGGGCTCATATTCCGGTCGAGCGCACCGCGGTGCCCGTCGAATGGGACGAGATCAAGGAGCAACTGGGGCGTGTCGCGCAGTCCCTCGGCCCGACGGGTGGGCGGCCGGGCCCGCTGAGCGAGGTGCTCGGCACGGCGGCGACTGCGCTCGACGGCAACGGGCAGACGCTCCACGACACGCTGCGCTCCCTCTCCGACACGATGGCGACCCTGTCAGACGGTCGAGGCGACCTGTTCGCGACGGTGCGAGGGCTGCAGCAGTTCGTCTCGGCGTTGTCCGCGAGCGGCGAGCAGATCGTCCAGTTCAACGGTCGGATGGAGACGATCGCCCGGGTGCTCGGCGACAACGGCGACCGGCTCGAGGCCGCTCTCGGCGACCTCGACATCGCAGCGGCCGACGTCGAGCGGTTCGTCCGGGACAACAGGGACGGCCTGCGCGACTCCCTGACCGCGCTGTCGGACACGGCGTCGACCCTCGCCGAGCGGCGCGACGGCATCGAACAGATCCTGCACGTCTCGCCCACGGCCCTGGCCAACCTCCAGAACATCTACCAGCCGGCCCAGAACGCGGCGACCTCGGCGCTGGCGATGAGCAACTTCGCCAACCCGGTGAACTTCATCTGCTCGGCCATCGCGGGCAGCGCGCAGGTGGGGGCCGAGGAGGGCGCGAACATGTGCGTGGACCGGTTGGGGCCATTGCTGCGGCTGCTGACCGTCGATCATCCGCCGCTGAAGTCGAACCCGGTGCACGGCGTCGGCGCGTTGCCGAACCAGCTCGAGTACACCGAACCGGACCTCAGACCGGCCCCGGTCGCGTCGCCCCCGGTCGCCGCGAGCGTGCCGCGGGTCGCGGGCGCACCGCCGGTCCTCGTTCCGCCCGGGCTCGGGTTGCCCGGTCTACTGCTCCCGGGGGGCCGTTGATGACCAGTCGCAGGGCTCTCGTCGTGGCCGTTGTCCTCATCGCCGCTGCGGCTTCCGGCGGCTGTGAATGGCGGGGACTGAACTCGATTGCGTTGCCCGGCACCGCCGGTCGCGGCGACGATGCGTACACGGTCTCGATTCAGATGCCCGACGCGGCGACGATCGAGGGCAACTCGAGGGTGCGGGTGGACGACGTGACGGTGGGCCGGGTCGCGCGGGTCGAACGGGAGGGCGATCACGCGCTCGTCACCGTGTCCATCGACGGGGGCGTGGTCCTGCCGGCGAACGCGGTCGCGAAGATCGGGCAGACCAGCCTGCTCGGGTCCCCGCACGTCGAGCTGTCCCCGCCGGTGGCCGAGCGGCCGACCGGGCGGCTGTCCGGCGGCGCCACCATCCCGATGGAGCGGGCGGGGGCCTATCCGACCGTGGAGCAGACGCTGGCGTCGCTTTCGCTGGTCCTCAACGGCGGTGGGCTGGCGCAGGTCAACGACATCACCCGCGAACTGGGGTCCGCGCTGTCCGGCCGGGAGTCGTCGGTGCGGAGCCTCCTCGGCGGACTCGACACGGCGCTCGCGAGCCTCGACGGACAGAAGCAGGAGATCGTGACCGCGATGGACGGGCTCAACCGGCTGGCCGCCGATGTGGCCGCGCATCGCGGGCAGCTGAGCGCGAGCATCGAGCAGATCGAGCCCGCGCTCCGGGAACTGAGGGAACAGCGCGAGGACCTCAGCCGGGCCCTGATCACGCTCGGCGAGTTCGGGGACACCGCGACCCGCGTGGTCGAGGCCGCGGGCGACGACCTCACCGCGAACCTTCGGGATCTCGAACCGGTCCTGCGGGCGCTGGCCGACTCCGGATCGTCGCTCACCGAGTCGATGCGGTACCTACTGACGTTTCCCTTCCCGATCGACACGTATCGGAACGCGGTCAGGGGCGACTATGCGAACGGGGAGATCACCATCGACATGACGCTGTCCACTCTCGACACGGGGCTCCTGTCCGGGACACCGGCGGCCGGGACGCTCGCCCGGCTCGAGTCCGCGCTCGGGTTGGCGCCCCCGGGGCCGGGCATCGAACCGGCCGCCGTGTCCGCGCCGATGTCGCTGAGCGGACTGCTCGGCGGAGGCGGGCGATGACCCCGCGGGTGCGCGGGCAGCTCGCCGTGTTCGCCGCGTTGTCGGTGATCGGGGCGGTGGTGACGGGGTTCGGGTACGCCCGGATCCCGGCGATGCTGGGAATCGGTCGCTACGAGGTGACGCTGGAGCTGCAGAACGGCGCGGGGCTGTACCCGAACGCCAACGTCGCCTACCGCGGCACCACCATCGGCACGGTGACGGCGTTGCGGATGGTGCCAGGCGGCGCACGTGCCGAGCTGTCCCTGGACAGCGGGGTGGAGGTGCCCGCGGACGCCGCGGTGTCGGTGCAGAGCCAGTCCGCCATCGGGGAGCAGTTCGTGAACTTCGAACCGAGCTCGGCCCGGCCGCCCTACCTCCGCGACGGCGACGTGATCCCGATCGAGCGGACCGAGGTGCCGCCGCCCATCGGTCCGATCGTCGACAAACTCGACGCCACGCTGGACGGTGTCGCGGGCGACGACCTCCGCACGGTGATCGACGAATCGTTCATCGCGCTCGGCGGCGGGGGGCCGAACCTGCAGCGGCTCCTCGACTCCTCCGCGGCGGTGCTGTCCGAGGCGCGCGCCAATGCCGGCCCGCTGACCGCGCTGATCGACCAGGCCGCGCCGCTGCTGGCGAGCCAGACGGAATCCGGCGCCGCCATCCGGGCGTGGACCGGGGACCTGGCGTCCTTCACCGAGCACCTTCGACGCAGCGACGACACGCTGCGTCGACTGCTGCGGGACGCGCCGAGCGCGGGCGCCGAGGCTTCGGTGCTGCTGTCCGACCTGGACCCGGTGCTGTCCTCGTTGCTGCCCGACGTAGGCACCCTCGCGCGAATCGCCAAGACCTACAACGCTTCCCTCGAGCAGATCCTCGTGCTGTATCCCCAGGTCATGGTGATCACGCAGTCTGCTGGTCTTCCGCACGCGGACAATCCGATGCAGAACACCTACTTCAACCTGGAGCTGAACGACCCGCCGCCGTGTATCACGGGCTTCCTGCCGCCGGAGCAGCGTCGTTCGCCGACCGAGACCGACGTGCCGGTCACCCCGACGAACCTGTATTGCAAGCTCGCGCAGGACAACCCGTCCGCAGTGCGCGGTGCGCGCAACCTGCCGTGCGTCGAGAATCCGGGCCGCCGGGCGCCCACCGTCCAGCTGTGCCGCGAGCCCGAGGGCTATCAGGCCCCCGGGAACTGATTTGCCAACAGTCTGGACTGTTTGTAGTTTCCCGGCTACCGTCCTCGGTGTGACCCAGGACACGAAGGCCGGACCGCGCACGCAGGCGCAGCGAACGGCGGCGACCAGGACGAAACTCCTCGACGCGGCCGTCGCGCTGCTCGTCGAGGTCGGGTACGCCAGGACCAGCACCCAGGAGATCGCGCGACGGGCGGCGGTCTCCCGCGGGGCGCAGCTACACCACTTCCCGACCAAGGAATCGCTGGTGGTCGCGGCTGTCGAGCATCTGATGGAGCGGCGCCTCGCCGAGATCCTCGACGCCCAACCCGACCCCGACCTCGGGATCGACATCCTCGTCGACGCGTTCACCGGCCCGCTGTTCTATGCGGCCCTCGAGCTGTGGGTGGCCGCCCGCACCGATCCGGCCCTGCATGCGGCGATGATCCCGCTCGAACGCAAGGTCGGCGACGCCCTGCGGCTCGGCAGCACCGAGGTCATGGGCGAGCGGATGAGCATGGACTCCATCGACCTGAGCATCGAGTTGGCCCGCGGACTCGCCGTCTCCGCGCTGTTCCGCACTCCCGAATCCGACAGCGAACTCCGCAAGCGCCTGCTCCCGGTCTGGAAGAAAATGGTGATGAGATGACGGACGCCTCGAAGCCGTCCGCACTGCCGGACCACGTCCGGGTGCTGGTGGTGGGCGCCGGATTTGCCGGCCTCGCGGTCACCGAGCGACTGCTGCGTGATGATCTGAGCGCGGACGTCCTGATCATCGAGCGGGCCGCCGACGTCGGCGGGACGTGGCGCGACAACACCTACCCCGGGTGCGCCTGCGACGTCCCCACGGCCCTGTACTCGTTCTCGTTCGCGCCGAGCCCGGACTGGAGTCACATTTTCGCCCGGCAGCCCGAGATCCACGCCTACCTACGAAAGGTAGCCGCAGACACCGGTATCCGCGATCGGGTCCTGACCGGATGTGAGCTGCTCGACGCGTCGTGGGACGACGACGCGGCGCTGTGGCGGGTGCGCACCTCGCTGGGTGAGCTCACCGCACAGGTCCTCGTCGCCGCGACCGGCGCGCTCTCGACGCCCAGGCTGCCGGATGTGCCGGGGATCGGGACCTTTCGAGGACAGGTCTTTCACTCCGCCGCATGGGATCACGACTACGACCTGACCGGGAAACGGGTGGCGGTGATCGGGACCGGAGCCTCCGCCGTGCAGTTCGTGCCGGAGATCGCCGATCGGGTCGAACGGCTGATCGTGTTCCAGCGCACCCCCGCCTGGGTGATGCCGCGTGGCGACCGCACCCTCACGAGGCCGGAAAAGCTGCTCTATCGCCGTATCCCGCTCACGCAGAAGGTCGTTCGGGCCGCCGTGTACACCTTCCGCGAGGGATACGTGCTCGCGATGGCGAAGGCGCCTCGGCTGCTGCCGGCGTTCCAACTCCGCGCCAAGGCGCACCTGAGGCGGCAGGTGCCCGACCGGGCGCTGCGCCGCAAGTTGACGCCGACGTTCACGATCACCTGCAAGCGGGTCCTGCTGTCCAACGACTGGTTGCGGACCCTCGCCCGCGACGACGTGGACCTGGTCGATTCGGGGCTCGCCGAGGTCACCGAGCGGGGCGTGGTCGATGGCGCGGGTACGGAGACCCCGGTGGACGCGATCATCTTCGCCACCGGATTCACGCCAACCGAACCTCCCGTGGCACAGCACCTTCGGGGTCGCGATGGTCGAACGATGGCGCAGCACTGGTCGGGTGGCCCGCAGGCGCACCTGGGCACGACCGTCGCCGGGTTTCCCAATCTGTTCCTCATGTACGGGCCGAACACGAATCTTGGGCACAGCTCGATCGTTTACATGCTCGAGTCGCAGGCCGCGTACATCAACGGAGCGCTGGCGCACCTCGCCGCCGGTGCCGCGGCCGTCGAGGTCCACCCCGTCGCGCAGGCGCGGTCCAACGAGCGGATCGCCGACCAACTGCGGAGCACGGTCTGGAACACCGGTGGTTGCTCGAGCTGGTACCTCGACAAGCAGGGCCGCAATTCGGTCATGTGGCCCACGTTCACCTTTCGGTATCGCTCCCGGACAAAGAGATTCGACGCCGAGAACTACCAGACCCGGCTCGCGGTACAGGAGAGTGTTGTGTGAACGACTATGACGTGATCGTGATCGGATCGGGCTTCGGCGGCAGCGTCGCCGCCCTCCGGCTGACGGAAAAGGGCTACAAGGTCGGGGTGCTCGAGGCCGGACGCCGATTCGCCGACGACGAACTGCCGAAGACCAACTGGCGCGTCGGCCGCTACCTCTGGGCCCCGCAGCTGGGCATGTACGGCCTGCAACGGATGCACCTGCTGCCGGATGTCCTGGTGGTCGCAGGCGCCGGGGTCGGGGGCGGTTCGCTCAACTACGCGAACACCCTCTACCAGCCGCCGAAGCGATTCTTCGAGGACCCGCAGTGGGGCCACATCACGGACTGGCAGGCCGAGCTCGCCCCGTACTACGACCAGGCGAAGCGGATGCTCGGGGTGCGGATGAACCCGAGCGTCACGCCGTCCGACCGGATCATGCGGGAGGTGGCCGAGGAGATGGGGGTGGGCGACACATTCACCGCGACCCCCGTCGGCGTGTTCTTCGGGGAACCGGGCGTGAGCACGCCCGATCCATTCTTCGGGGGGAAGGGACCCGACCGCACCGGCTGCACCGAGTGCGGCAGCTGCATGACCGGCTGCCGGGTGGGCGCGAAGAACACCCTGGTCAAGAACTACCTGTACCTGGCCGAGCGGGCGGGGGCCGTCGTGCACCCGCTGACCACCGTCCGGGAGATCCGTCCGCGGGCAGGCGGCGGATACGAGGTGCGGACGCGCCGCACCGACGGGGTGCGCAGGCGCGAGTCGGTCCTCACCGCGGACCAGGTCGTGGTCGCGGCGGGCACCTTCGGAACCCAACGGCTACTGCTCGAGATGCGGGAGTCCGGCGCGCTCCCGCGGCTGTCCGGACGGCTGGGAACCGTGGTCCGCACCAACTCGGAGGCCGTGCTCGCGGCCACCGCGCGCAGGCGTACCGACGCCGACTACACCCGCGGCGTCGCCATCACCTCGTCGTTCCATCCGGACGATCACACCCACATCGAACCCGTCCGCTACGGCAAGGGCAGCAACTCGATCGCCCTGATGCAGACCGTGCTCAGCGACGGCGGCGGCAGGATTCCGCGGCCGTTGAAGACGTTGGCGGTCGCGGCGCGTCGCCCAGGGGCATTCCTGCGCAGCCTGTCGGTGCGGCGCTGGTCGGAGCGGACCGTCATCGCGCTGGTGATGCAGACCGACGACAACTCGCTCGAACTCACCCGCACCAGGGGCATGTTCGGTCGTCGCAAGATGACCAGCCGCCGCGGCGCGGGAGAGGCGCCGCCGAAATGGATTCCGCAGGGGCACACGGCTATCCGGAGAATCGCCGAGAAGATCGATGGCGACGCGGGCGGGACGGTCTTCGATGTGGTTGATATTCCGATGACCGCCCACTTCCTCGGTGGCTGCGTCATCGGCGATTCCGCCGACTCGGGCGTCATCGATCCGTACCTGCGGGCCTACGGGTACGAGGGGCTGCACATCGTCGACGGCTCCGCGATCAGCGCCAACCTCGGGGTCAATCCGTCGCTGACGATCACCGCCCAGGCCGAGCGCGCGATGGCGCTGTGGCCGAACAAGGGTGGCGTGGACCCCCGGCCCGTGGCGGGCGCCGGATACGTCCGGGTCGATGCGGTGGTGCCGGACCATCCGGTGGTTCCGCCAGATGCCCCCGCGGCGCTGCGGCTTCCACTCACGGTGAAGGGAGCCGCAGTCGATGTGGAGTGTTCCTGAATCCCGGTCGTCCCGCACCGACTGGCCCGCCAGCCCGCCGCCGCCGTGGCCCGCGCGGGTGCGGGCCACGCTGTGGTGGCACCGCAGCACCGCCGCGGCCGCGGCGTACGGGCCAGGTGGGCAGACGATCCCGATGACGCTGGCGATGATGGTGGACTACCTGGACTCACCCGTCGGCCCGTACCGGGAGATCCTGGCAAGCCCGGTGCTGCGAAGGCCTGGTCGTGGGGTCGGCGCGCTGCCGGCGATGGCGGTGCCGTTCATCGCAGTCGACTCGGAGCCGTCCGTTCACGGCGGCCGGGCGCACTGGCACCTGCCGAAGGTGCTGGCCCGGTTCGGCGGCGACGCGCACGCCGCCTTCGAGGCGGTCGGCGACGGCTGGCGGGTGGAGACGTCGGCGAGGCCGCGGGGTCCGCGGCTGCCGATCGCCGGAGCGCTCGGATTCGCGCAGCCGACCGCGGTCGGTGTGCCCGCGGCGGCCTCGGCGCGGTTGCGGGGGCGGTTCCGTTATGCGCGGGTGGCCGTCGGCGCGGAGGGGCCGACGATCGGGACCTGGCTGACGTCCGGCACTCATCACGGCATCGTGGTCACGGGGCGGATGGTGACCGGGCCCGCGCGCGTGTCCTGACGACCGCAGCGACGGAATTCGTCCGTTCCGCGAATTCTTGCCTTGTTCGGGGAAAGATGTTGCAGTGGGAGGGGATGACCGAGATACAGCCCCAACGCCGCGGCCTCGCGTCGCGGCGGGTCACCCGCCCCGGATTTGCAGTTCTGACCGGTTCCACTAGCCCAGCGCGTGCTGATGCCGCAAGGCGCGGCGAGTAAGGAAGGGATCCACTAGATGAGCAAAGGCACTGATCCTCAGCACACCAAAGGCGCCGACGAGAAGCTGACCACCGCGGTCGGCGCACCGGTGCCCGACAACCAGAACGTCGCCACTGCGGGCCCGCGCGGGCCGCAGCTGCTGCAGGACGTCTGGTTCCTCGAGAAGCTCGCCCACTTCGACCGTGAGGTCATCCCGGAGCGGCGCATGCACGCCAAGGGTTCCGGTGCCTACGGCACGTTCACGGTCACCAACGACATCACGCAGTACACGAGCGCGAAGATCTTCTCCGAGGTAGGCAAGAAGACGGAACTGTTCGCGCGGTTCTCCACGGTCGCGGGCGAGCGCGGCGCCGCCGACGCCGAGCGCGACATCCGCGGGTTCGCCGTCAAGTTCTACACCGAGGAGGGCAACTGGGACCTCGTCGGCAACAACACCCCGGTGTTCTTCTTCCGGGACCCGCTGAAGTTCCCCGACCTCAACCACGCGGTCAAGCGTGATCCCCGCACGAACCTGCGCAGCGCGAACAACAACTGGGACTTCTGGACGAACCTGCCCGAGTCACTGCACCAGGTGACGATCGTGATGAGCGATCGCGGCATCCCCTCGTCATACCGGCACATGCACGGATTCGGTTCGCACACCTTCAGTTTCATCAATGCCGAGGGCGAGCGTTTCTGGGTCAAGTTCCACCACCGCGTCCAGCAGGGCATCGAGAACCTCACCGACGAGCAGGCCGCCGAGCTCGTCGGCAGCGACAGGGAGAGCCACCAGCGCGACCTGTTCGACGCCATCGAGCGCGGCGACTTCCCGAAGTGGAAGCTGTGTGTGCAGATCATGCCGGAGGCGGACGCGGCGAAGGTGCCGTACCACCCGTTCGACCTCACCAAGGTCTGGCCGAAGGGCGACTACCCGCTGATCGAGGTCGGCGAGTGGGAGCTCAACCGCAACCCCGACAACTACTTCGCCGAGGTCGAACAGGCCGCGTTCAACCCCGCGCACGTGGTGCCCGGCATCAGCTTCTCGCCGGACCGGATGCTGCAGGGCCGGCTGTTCTCCTACGGCGACGCGCAGCGGTACCGGCTCGGGGTGAACAACTATCAGATCCCCGTGAACGCGCCCAGGTCCCCAGTGCACAACTTCCACCGGGACGGCGCCATGCGCGTCGACGGCAACCAGGGCGGATCCCTGCACTACGAGCCGAACAGCTACGGCAAGTGGCAGGAGCAGCCGCAGTACCGGAACCCGGCGCAGGCGGTCGGTGCGGTGGCGGATCACTTCGACTACCGGGCTGATGACGACAACTACTTCTCGCAGCCGCGGGTGTTGTTCAACAACATGAGCGACGAGCAGAAGCAGGTGCTGTTCGAGAACACCGCGCGCGCCATCAACGGCGCCTCGGACCAGGTCGTGCAGCGGCACATCGACAACTGCACCGCGTGCGACCCCGCCTACGGTGAGGGCGTCGCGAAGGCAATCAAAGCGCTGAGCTGAGATAGCGGCGAGAAGGGCCGCTCACGCTGCTGCGTGGGCGGCCCTTCCGCTTGCCTGCCGACGTCCCACAGGCGCCTCTCGGCGAGTGGTCGCTCTAAGCGACAAAAGGGGTGAGGCCCGGGGCATGTCCGGACGCCGACGGAGGGTTCAACGGGCCCCGTGGCAGATTTGTTCCCCGTGCGAAGCGTTGCCCCCGCGTCTTCCGCGGGGGTACCGTCACGAACACCGATCTCGAGACCTGCTGGCAGCCGCGGGAGAACTCATGACGGGTGCACGGATTTCTCGCCGGACCTTCGTCCGGGGGCTGGCGCTGACCGCCGGACTCGGCTTGTCCCCGCTCGGTGTG
The DNA here is from genome assembly GCF_042754885.1 of Rhodococcus sp. NPDC059179. Taxonomy (NCBI): domain Bacteria; kingdom Bacillati; phylum Actinomycetota; class Actinomycetes; order Mycobacteriales; family Nocardiaceae; genus Rhodococcus; species Rhodococcus sp. NPDC059179. The sequence goes on from NZ_JBHZBV010000001.1 coordinate 909,461, forward strand.
GCCGGGGCGTCGAATGTCCGATATCGGCAGTGCGACCTACCGCGGCCGCTGCTGTTCCTGTCTCCTCCGCTCGAGCCGTTCCGGGACGGGCTGCCGATACCGCCGACCGTTTCCGGAACCGGTGTGGAGGTGCGGGCGCACAGCGCGATGCACCGGTTCCATGCCGACCTGGCTCCGTCGCCCGCGTTGGGGTATGGCGGGACTGACTACCTCGGGCCGACGATCGAGGCGCACACCGGCGAGCCGATGACCCTCTCCTACCGAAACGACATCGCGTCGCACCCCTTCGCGTTGGACTTCGACACGTCGCTCCATGGACTCGGCGAACGGGATCGCTCGGAGGTACCGACGTCGATGCACGTGCACGGCGGCGTCAACCCGCCGCACTTCGACGGACACCCCGAACTGGTCCTCCGGCCCGGGCAGCGGTACGGCTACCAGATCCCGAACCGGCAGGAGGCGGCCGGCCTTTGGTACCACGACCACGCGATGTCCGTGACCAGGCTCAACGTCTCTGCGGGGCTCGTGGGGATGTACCTGCTGCGGGACGAATTCGATACCGGGCGCGACGACAATCCGCTCGGGCTCCCCGCCGGTCAGTTCGAGATCCCGCTGGTGCTGCAGGAGAAGATCTTCACCGCCGACGGCAGGCAGAGCATCCGATCGACGCCGTTGATTCCGCAGGGGAGTTGGGAGGGCGGTGCTGTCGGTGATGTGGGTGTGGTCAACGGCAAGGTCTGGCCGGAGCTCGAGGTGGCGCGCGGGCTGTACCGGTTGCGCCTGGTCAACGCCGGCTCGCTCAGTGTGTGGAATCTGTACTTCAGCAACCACATGCGGTTCTGGGTCATAGGCTCCGACGTCGGGCTGCTCGATGCGCCGGCTCCGACGTCGCATCTGCGCGTGGGCGGCCGAGCGGGCCGACATCCTCGTCGACTTCGGCACCCTCGACTCGGGTGCGACCGTCGAGCTCCGCAACGATGAGCCGGTGCCGGGTCAGGCCGCGCTGATCGGTGAAAGGACCATGCCCCTGTTCTGTCGATTCCGGGCGGGGGCGGCCCGCGGGTTCACCGGATCGGTTCCGCAGACACTCCGGGGTGGCCGCGGGCAGCCGGGGCTGTTGCCGCCGGTCCCTCGACCGCAGGCGGTCCGGAACGTGACCCTGAGTCAGCCCAACGATGTGCGGCTGCCCCCCTCGATCATGTCGTTGAACAACCTGAGGTACGCCTCGGACGACATCGAGCTGCCGCGGCAGGGCGCCATCGAGCAGTGGAACATCATCAACGCGACGAACGACCCGCATCCCGTCCACATCCACCTGGTGAGCTTCCGGGTGCTGGGACGCCAGGCCATCGAGACGGTACGACTTGCCCTGGACAGTCCTCAGCCTCCGGTCGGTACCCGTTGGACCCCATCGGCCGACCCGTTCACGATCTCACCTCTCCGTCCGCCGGAGCCGTGGGAGACCGGTTTCAAGGACACGGTGCTCGCGGCTCCCAACGCGATCACGCGGATCATCGTTCCGTTCCACGCCGCGGACGAACTGGGGTTCGATCCGGACGCGACCTTCGGCCCGGCGGCGCCTTCGGTGGGCCATGGCGCAGATCATGGGCGCGAGCACGGTGGCGGGCGGAAACCGTTGCAGGGCTATGTGTGGCACTGCCACATGCTCGACCATGAGGACCACGAAATGATGCTCAGGTTTCGCACCATCGCGTGACCGCGACGGCGGCTTCCCGACCGATCTGCCGGTGGCTATTCGGGGCGTCCATGGTGGACTTCCACGTATTCTTGACGTGTTCCAGAAGGGGCGCATACTGGGGTCATGCAGTACGGAGGTGGCCACCTCGATCCGCGGGCGCAATTGCGCGCGGCGGGTCTCCGGGTGACCGGTCCGCGCGTTGCCGTATTGAATGCAGTTGCAGCGCAACCGCATTCGGATGCGGATCGGGTCGCCACCCAGGCGCGGCGGGAGCTCGGGTCCGTGTCCACCCAGGCCGTGTACGACGTGTTGAAGGCCTGCGTGGCCGCCGGGATCCTCCGCCGGTTCGAACCGGCCGGTTCCCCCGCCCGGTTCGAGGCCAGAACCGGCGACAATCACCACCACCTGGTCTGCCGCGGCTGCGGCGCCGTGTTCGACGCCGACTGTGTCGTCGGCCGCGCGCCCTGCCTGCAGCCCTCGGACACCCACGGCTTCGTGATCGACGAGGCCGAGATCGTGTTCTGGGGGAGCTGCCCGCAGTGCCAGGCGACCTAGCCGCGGCTGCGCCGCCTGTGCGCGCGTTGTACCCAACCGGGGTAAGACTCACTCACAGTTCGCGCAGCGCGCTCACTCCATGAACCGCGCGAGGAACTCGATCAGCAGTCGCTCGGCGACCGGTTCGGGCAGCGCCTCGATCAGCGCCAGGATCTCGGCCAGCGGACCGTCCAGCCCGCCGCCCGGCTCCAGCCCGACCAGCGCCAGGACGGCCGCGCAGTTGTCGCTGGTGAGGTCCTCGGGCCGGATCTGTCCGGCGGCCGCGACCACGTCCGCGGGGGCCTGCGCCCCCGGCACGCCGCGCACCGAATCCGCCGCCGCGGCCAGCGCGTCGCACAACTCCACGCTGACCCGCTCGGTCACCGGGGTGAGGGTGAGGTGCGTGGTGCGCGGCAGCATCGTGCGGTCCGACTGCGTCCGGCCCGGCTGCGGTTGCAGCGTCCAGCCCAGAGCCTTGGCGGCATCCGACCAGCGGTGCGGGTCCACCCGGCGCTCGGCGGCGACGTCGGGGTCGGCGGCCACGGCGAGCAGCGGGCCGATCGGGTCGCCGACGACCCGGAGCCCCTCGATGCCGTCGACGGCCTTGTGCACCAGCTCGGCTGCCCGCGCGATCTGCCCGGTCAGTTCGGCGAATCCGGTGCGCCCCAACGTCTGCGACACCGCCCAGCCCGCGGCGATCGGCATCACCGTCCGGGAACCGAGGATGGTGGGATTGACGACGGCGTAGCCGGGCCAGGCGCTGGTGGCGAACCACTGCTGTCGGTGCCGGTCGCGGTCCCGGTAGAGCAGCACCGACACACCCTTGGGGGCGTAGCCGTACTTGTGCAGGTCCACCGAGACGCTCGCGACGCCCGGCACCCGCAGATCCCAGGCGGGGCGGTCCTCGGCGCCCGGCCACCACGGCAGCACCCAGGCGCCGACGCAGCCGTCGACGTGCACGGGGACGCCCTGGGCCGCACAGACTTCCGCGATCTCGGCGACGGGGTCCAGGGCGCCGTGCGGGTACGACGGCGTGGACGCGACCACCAGCGCGACGGTGGCGTCGAGCGCGCCGGCGACGACCTCCGGCCGCAGCCGGCAGGTGTCGGGGTCGACCGGCAACACCCGCAGGTGCAGGTCCAGGTAGTGCGCGGCCTTGATGAACGCGGCGTGCGCGGTGGACCCGATCACCAGCGTCGGCCGTGCCTCGCTGCCGGTGGCCGCGCGCCAGGTGTCGCGCGCGGACTTGACCGCGAGGATGCAGCTCTCGGTGCCGCCGCTGGTGACGCTGCCGATCACGTCGGGCACGCCGTCGGCCAGCACGTCGCGGGCCATCGCGACCAGGTCGCGTTCCAGTGCCGCGACGGACGGAAAGGTGGTGGGGTCGAGTCCGTTGAGCGGCTGGGCCTTTCGGGCTGCCTCCGCCGCCACCTCGTGCAGCTCGGCGACGCCGGGGTCGTAGACGTAGGACAGCAGGTGCCCGCCCTCGGTGGGAGCGTCGGCCTTCCGCAGCTCGTCGAGCTGGGCGAGCACCTCGGCGGCGGCGCGTTCGAAGATCACTGGTTGCTCCTGTTCCGTTCCTCGGCTGCCAGACTGTATCCGCGCAGCGCGATCATGCTCGCGGCCACGAGCACCGCGGGCACGGCGGCGAAGGCGATCACGATGCCTGCGATCGACCCGTCGGACTGTGTGACGGTGTGCTCGCCGGTCGAGGAGACGAACCCGGTCACGGCCAGGATGGCGAGCACCACCGCGGGCCCGAGCGCCATGCCGACGGTCTCGGCGGCGGTCCACACCCCGCTGAAGGCGCCCGCGCGCACGGACCCGGCGGCGGCGTCCTCGTGGTCGCTGATCACGTCCGGCAGCATCGACATCGGCAGCATCTGCATGCCCGCGTAGCCGATCCCGGCCAGCGCCACCACCGCGTACACCCACGGCCCGGGGGCGGCGAGCAGGCCGAGCAACGCGACGGCGGACGCCAGGAACAAGCCCGACGCCAGGAAATACGCGCGCTGCTTGCCCCACACCCGGACCAGCCGGATCCACATCGGCATCACCGCCAGCGCCGGTGCGACCAGGGCGGCGAACAGGATCGACACCGCACCCTCGGAGTCGAGCACGTAGGTGGCCACGTACTGGGCGGCGCCGAGCATGCAGCCGGTGGCCAGTGCCTGCAGCGTGAAGGTGCCCAGCAGGAATCGGAACGCGCCGCTCGAGCGCACCGCGGCGAGGCTGTCGGCGAGCCCGTGGCCCGACGTCGCCGCGACCGGGCCGTGCTCGACGCCGTCGCCGCGCGGTGCGATCCGCCAGGCGGCCAGCATGCCGAGCCCGAGGGCGGACCCGGCCACCACACCCATCAGCAGGTACCCCGTCCCGCCCCCGCCGCCCAGGTCGCGCAGCGCCGGGCCGCCGGCCCCGAACAGCAGGATCGCGACGGCGAGCAGCGCGACGCGCCAGGACATCAGCCGGGACCGCTCGTGGTAGTCGTCGGTCAGCTCGGCGGGCAGCGCGATGTACGGAACCTGGAACAGGCTGAAGGCGATCGCGGCGAGGATGAACGCCGCGGTCACCCAGAGGCAGCCGACCAGCGTGGAGGCGCCGGCGGGCACCGCGAAGGTGAGCGCGAAGAATACCGGCAGGGCCAGCGCGCCGAGCAGCAGGAACCGGCGCCGCGTGCCGGTCCGGGCCGCGTCGGCGTCGCTGCGGGCGCCGATGTACGGGTTGATCACCACGTCGAGCGCCTTGGGAGCGAACACCACCACCGAGGCGGCCGCGGCGGCGACCCCGAGCGTGTCGGTGAGGTAGTAGGCCAGCACCAGTCCGGGCAGGGTGGCGAAGCCCCCGGTGCCCACCGACCCGAGCGAGTAGCCGGTGACGGTCGATCTGCTCAGTCGTGGGAGGGCCAGGGTCATTGGGTCAACATAGGTCATCGCCGAGGCCCGCGAGAGGGTTGTCCGCGGGGAACTTTGGGATCGCCGTGGTTCCGCGTCCTGTCCGCTGATTCACGTGAAACCTCCACCCGCGCGGCCGGGTCCGGGTGCCGAGACGACGAACGCCCCCACCTGGCTGGTGGGGGCGTTCGTCAGGGTTGAGCTAGGAACCGAAGATGCTGTCCAGCGATCCGGTGCCGCCCTGGTTGCCGCCGCCGGAGACCTTCACGGTCGACGCGCTCGACGTCGACTCCTTGAATCCGGTGGCGCCGCTGTAGACGGCCTTGATCTGGCGGTCGCCGGTCGCGGTGAACTTGTGCGACAGCGTGGCCTGACCGTTGACCACGTCGACCGCCTCACCGATCGCGGTGTTGCCGTCCATGAACGTCACCGTGCCCGAGGTCACCGCCTCGCCGGACTCGGTCTTCACGGCCGCGGAGAGGTTCACCGGCGAGCCCTGGGTGGCGGTGCCGGGAGCGGTCAGCGTGGTCACCGTCGCGACCTCGACGGGTGCCGGGTTCGTGACGGTGACGGTCTGTGCCTGCGCGGTGGACCCGTTGAAGTTCGCGGCACCGCTGTAGACGGCGGAGATCGAGTGCGCTCCGGTGGTGGTGAACGTGTGGCTCAGCTTCGCGCCGCCGTCGACCAGGCCGAGCGGGCCGCCGATATTGGTGTTGCCGTCCTTGAACTGGACGGTGCCGCCGGTGGCATTGTTGCCCGCGTTGTCCTTCACCAGGGCCCAGAGGTCCACCGAATCACCGGTTTTCGCCTCGCCCGGGACATTCAGTGTGGTCACGGTGTCGACGATGACCGGGTCGGTGGAGACGTCGACGGTGGAGGCCGCACTGGTGCTGGTGTTGAAGCCGTTGGCACCGCTGTAGACGGCGGTGACCGAGTGGTTTCCGTCGGTGGTGAAGGTGTGGCTGAGGGTGGCGGTGCCGCCCGTGACGGGGATGGCGCCGCCGATATTGGTGGTGCCGTCCTTGAACTGGACGGTGCCGGTGGCGCCCGCGGGGGCGACGGTGGCGGTCAGGTCGACGGCGGTGCCGGTCTTGGCGGTGCCGGGGACGTTGAGGGTGGTGGTGGTGTCGACGGCGTTGACGGACACGTCGACGTTCGATGCTGCCGAGGTCGACGGCTTGTTGCCGGCATCTCCGCTGTAAACGGCTGTGATGGAGTGGTTTCCGGTGGTGGTGAAGGTGTGGTTGAGGGTCGCGGTGCCGCCTGTGACGGGGATGGCGCCGCCGATATTGGTGGTGCCGTCCTTGAACTGGACGGTGCCGGTGGCGCCCGCGGGGGCGACGGTGGCGGTGAGGTCGACGGCGGTGCCGGTCTTGGCGGTGGCCGGGACGTTCAAGGTCGTCGTCGAGTCCACGATCACCGGATCGGTGGTGACGTTCACGTTGCCCGCGGCCGAGGTGGACGGCTTGTTGCCGGCATCGCCGCTGTAGACGGCGGTGATGGCGTGGCTGCCGTTGGTGGTGAAGGTGTGGCTGAGGGTGGCGGTGCCGCCCGTGACGGGGATGGCGCCGCCGATGTTCGTTGCGCCGTCCTTGAACTGGACGGTGCCGGTGGCGCCCGCGGGGGCGACGGTGGCGGTGAGGTCGACGGCGGTGCCGGTCTTGGCGGTCGCCGGGACGTTCAAGGTCGTCGTCGAGTCCACGATCACCGGATCGGTGGTGACGTTCACGTTGCCCGCGGCCGAGGTGGACGGCTTGTTGCCGGCC
>NZ_JBHZBV010000001.1:916449-940752 GCF_042754885.1 Rhodococcus sp. NPDC059179
GCGTGGCTGCCGTTGGTGGTGAAGGTGTGGCTGAGGGTGGCGGTGCCGCCCGTGACGGGGATGGCGCCGCCGATGTTCGTTGCGCCGTCCTTGAATTGGACGGTGCCGGTGGCGCCCTGGGGGGCGACGGTGGCGGTGAGGTTGACCGCTGTGCCGGTCTTGGCGGTGGCCGGGACGTTCAGCGTGGTGGTGGTGTCGGCGAGTGCGGGCGCGCTGATCGTGATCGTGGCCAGCGGGCCGGCGCCGGCGTTGAGGGTGCTCTTGTTGTCACTGGGAATGCAGCGGGTGGGTGCCCACTGGGTGCCGAAGAGGCTGGCCTTCGCGAGCGAGGTGCTGAAGTTCTGGTCGGCGCCGTAGGTGGCGGCGCTTCCGGCGGTACGCAGCTTCGGCGTGATCACGCCCGAGGGGCCGGCCGTCATTGTGATTTCTACGGCGGGCAGCCGGAACCAGCTGTCGCCCGCGGAGTTGGTGGTGCCGTCGAGGTTCTTCTTCAGCTTGGGGGCGCGGATGCCGCCCTCGCTGTTCGTGCTGCTAGTGGGACTGTTGCCAACGACCTCGTTGTTGCCCGACAACCGGACGAAGGGGCCGGCGGCATTGTCCACGGCGCCGGCCTCACTGACACGCAGCACGTTCGGGGCGACGTTGTCGAGGTTGACGGCGGTGCCCGGCACCACCGCGGCGCTTACGAAGGTGGCGTTGGCGGGAATCGCGTAGTCGTACTTGAGTCGCGACAGGTTGGTCGTTGTCGCTCCCGAGTCCGAATTCGGGTACGAGGACGCGTTCGGCTGGATGCGGTACGTGAAGTTCTGGCCCGGGGTCACCGTCGCCGGGGCGTCCACCGTCATGGTGGCCGCGACGGACTTGTCGACGGTCACGACCGACTTCGCCTGGCAGGAACTGGTGAAGTTGGTGACGCTGGTGGCAGCGTTGGCCGGGCTCCCGATCAGCATCATGCCGGCGATCACCGCCGCGCTGGTGACCGGTACGGCTACTCGCCGCACTGTGGGACTGGACATGGAGTCTCCTTGCGCCCGGCGGCAAATGACCATGGCCGGACATCGACGGGTGGGAAATTCCCCACACCATGCCACCCCGTTTGAGAACCCGTTGCAGTTTCGTGATATTGGGTCAGTGTCGACGGTGTCGCCCGAAGCGTTTAACGATTGCGTTGACTACCAGGGGAAATAGGCCCTCGTCGGCCGGGTCTCCCGGCGACGCCCCAATCGACATGGGTAGCTCGGGCAACAAATTCATAACGCGTTCGGGTGTAGTGCCGGCCTTGGCCCCGACGATGTCTGGGGCGCCGATGAGTTCCGGTCACCCGGGGAGTCTGAAGTAGTGACACCCCACGACGCCGAGCACGCAGGAGCCCACGATGAAACTCACCGTCACCACGTTCGTCACGCTCGACGGCGTGTACCAGGCCCCCGGCGGCCCTCAGGAGGATCCCAGCGGCGGGTTCATCCACGGGGGCTGGTCGGTGCCATTCGGGGACGAGGACTTCGGGCGGTTCATGACCGAGGTGTTCGACGAGGCGGACGCGTTCCTGCTCGGCCGGAAGACATACGAGATCTTCGCGTCGTACTGGCCACAGCACAACGACCCCGCAGACCCCATCGCAACACGGCTCAACGAGCTGCCGAAGCACGTCGTCACGTCCACCCTCGCCGCGGCCGAGTGGCAGAACACCCGCCTGATCACCGGCGATCCGGGCCGGGAGGTCGCCGCGCTCAAGGAGCAGGACGGTCGCGAGCTGCAGGTCCACGGAAGCGGAGCGCTCGTGCAGTGGCTGCTGCGTGAGGGCCTGATCGACACGCTTCACTTGCTGTCGTTCCCGGTCCTGCTCGGCACCGGCAAGCGGCTGTTCCCGACCGACGCGCTGCCGACCGCGTACGCGCTGACCCAGTCGCGGGTCACGAGTACCGGCGTGGTCATCAGCTTGTACGAGCGTGCGGGCGAGCCCGAGTACGGCGACTACGCGGAGACGGAGTAGTCCGCGAGGCTCACGCCCGCGCTTTCGCCGGCGCGATCGTGGAGCGTGACGGGTCGGAGGTCGTGGTGCAGAGCGCGCACCCGACCTTCGTGCGAATTGGCCGATCGATGGATTGCGCCGAACCACGGAACCGATCGGGTGGGTGGTGCGTCTATGTGGGTAGTACGGGTGAATCGACGGGGCGGGTGAGGCATGCGAATTCGAGGGGCGGCGAGCGGTCTGCTGGCGGTGTGTGCGCTGGTCACCGCGGTCGGTTGCGGCTCGGAATCGGTGTCGGGATCGCCCTCGACGGCGAGTCCGGAGTCCGGTCAGCCGTCGTTTGATCCGTGCACGATCCCGGATGAGGCGCTGCGGGAGGTGGGGGTGGATCCGGCGACCGAGGATCCGGATTTTTTGGGCGTGGAGGCAACCGGATGGGAGGTGTGCGGTTGGGCCGCTGACTGGTACTTCGTAACCGTGTTTGCGACGACGCGCTCAATCGATGAGGTCAAATCGAATCCACGTAACACCGGCTTCGCCCCAGCGGTTGTCGGTTCTCGTAATGCGTTTACCTATCACGAGGTCGGCGGCGACCCCGATCGAGGATTATGCGACGTCGCCTTCGGGGTTGGCAACGAATCGGTTTTGGTTCGTGTTGCGAAAAAGGGGTCGGCGGAGTTGCGGGACGACCCCTGCGCGGTGGCGATCAGAACGGCGGTTGGGCTGGACGATGACCTTCCCAAATGATCAACCTGCGGACAGCATTCGAGCGAGAGTCGTAGAAGTGACACAAGTAGGCGAATCGGTGTCGGAGTTTCAATTACTGGCCCGAAGTGTCGATGACGGGGCACTGCGGCTTGAGGTCGGCGTTGCCGAGCGCTGCGTTGCTGCCTGCGAGGAGTTCATCAACGAACTGGACGAATTGAAGCGATTCGCGCAGAGCTTGTCGACCAGGTCCGCCTACGGCACCCTCGGCTCCGCTCAGGCCCTAGCCGCAAAATTTGAACGTAAGGCTATCGGTGATGGCGGCTTCGAGGCCGTCATCCAGCAGCACATCGACACGGTGAAGCAGATGCAGGACGTATTCGACAGGGCCGGAAAGGCTTACGCGTCTGCCGAGGAGTCCAACGCGCGGGCCGTCGCCGCGGTTGGCTCCGGGTTGTCGGACTGAGAATCGGAGGGGCCGAAATGGGTGTGCCGGGAATGGATGGGGTCCTGCAGGGACTCGGACAGGTCGCGGGGTCGATCACGAACGGGGTGAGTGAGGCGACCTCCGACTTCGTGAACTCGTCGTCGGGGATGACCAGGCAGGCCATGCAGGGCGTCGGCTTCCTGACGGGCACCGATCCCCTCGGGTGGGCGCAGGACCGTGACGTCCAGCAGGACGCCAATCGGCGTCGCGACGACCTCTACGCCGAGCGCGACGCGGCCGGGTACACCGGGCGGTACGACGGATCGTCGGTACACATGGAGAACTTCGACGGGATGTCACACGAGGAGATCAAGGCCAGGCTCGACTCGGCGACTCCCGTCGGCATCCTCGAGGACTGCCGGATGTGGCGCGCCGCGGCGGATCGCCTGCAGCAGAGCGTGTCCACGTTCACCGGCGAGATCGCCTCGGCCATCGGCAGCGGCTGGGAGGGCGAGGCAGCCGGTCGGGCCTCGAGCGGAGTGTCTGGCTACGCCACCGGCGCCGCGGACCTGCAGCGGGCCGCGGTCCTGATCGCGAACAAGATCGAGGAAGCGCATTCCGGAATCGACCAGGCCAAGCGCCGGATGCCGGAACCGGAGAGCACCAACGTGCTCGACCTTCTTCGCAGCGGCATCGTGACGGACCCGATCGGCGGTGTGCAGCGGGCGTTCCACAAGTCCGAGGAAGCCCGCCAAGAGGCAATCCAGGTCATGAAGACCGAGTACGCACCCGTTGTGCAGCAGGCGGATTCGCAGGTGCCGGTGCTGCCGCCGCCGCACAATCCGGTCGTTCCGCCCTACGTGCCCCCGGCTGGTCGGCCGGTGGACATCGGGGGTCCGGGTAGCGGGACCGGCCAGTGGGCTTCGCCCGCCGAGCGTGAACCCGTCCGCGATCGAGCGAACTCCGAACTGGGCAGGCCAGGCGACGACGGTGGGCCCGACGACCGCGAGACGGCCATCGATCCGGCGGTCGCCCGGAGCGGGGCCGACGGGATTGCCCAGGGCGGCGCAGCGGACGGTGCCGGCACCCCGTTCGCGGGCGAAGCGGTGACCAGGGCGGCATCGGCCGACGCCTCAGGGGGGCCGGGCTCGGCTGGATTCGGCACGGGTGGAGGCGGTGCCGGCGGAACCGGAGGGGGCTCCGGCGCGGGCGGGGGAGCGGGAACCGCTTCCGGCGGCGGCTTGGCCCCCGGCTCTGGTGGTCTCGGGGGAATCGGATCCGGCGCAGGATCAGGATCAGGATCAGGTGCCGGGCGGGTGGCCGCACCCGGAACCGGGGTTGGCGGGGCTCCCGCAGCCGGAGCATCCGGTGCCGGGGCGGGAGCCGCCGCCGGCCGTCCCGGTGCACCGGGCATGGGAGCGATGGCGCCCGGCGGCGCTCGGAGCGGCGGCGACGACGACACCGAGCACAAGACGCCCGGTTACCTCATCAGCGTCCAGAACGGCAGCGAACTGATCGGCGACCTGCCCAAGGTCGCACCCCCGGTCCTCGGCGGATGACCGCCGGCCAGTGGGACCTCGACCCGCTCGAATTCGACCTGGTGTGGCGGCAGTTCGGTCGCGACCGGCTGCCGTACCCGCTGCAGTACCACTCGACCGATGAACTGGCGTCCGACTTTCGGCGATCCCGCGCCCTCGCCGCGGCGGAGGTTCGGACCCGGATGGATGAGGATCTCTACCGCGCCTTCGCGGTGCTGGCCGACCCGTCCGCCCACGTCGCGATGTTCGGGCTCGATTCGATGAATGCGATGCGGGAGAAGGTGATTCGAATCCATGCCGGCGTGCGGGAGGGAGTCGGCGCCGTCGCAGTGCAGGAGCCCGGGGCCGACGGGAAATCCGGGGCGGGTATCCGGCTGACGCTGCTCGATGCGGAAGACGTGCCGCGACAGCTGGTGCGCGCGCTGCCATCCGCCCGAGCGGGCGTCCGCGCACCGCTTTCGGTCGACGCGGCCGAACTCGGCGACCGTGTCGGCGGCTCGTACCTGACCGGTTCGCATGCTCTGACCGTGCCGCAACAGGTTTCGGCGTACGTGGACCGTCCTCGGCGGGCGACGGGCGAGGTCACCGCCACGCCTGGGCCGGCCGTCGACACCCGCCCGAGCCCGCGGGCGCAGGGGTTCCGATGGATCGATTTCGTGGACGACGGCCGGTACCTGACGCGACAGGCCGACCGGCTCACTGTGGAGCCCGCGTCCGACGCCGTCATGGTGACGCAGATCGAGCGGCTGATCGAGTCCGCTGTGCAGCGGAACGCCGCAGGGTTGCCCTGAGCGGAGGCAGGAGCCGGGACGCAGATGCCCGCGGGCGAGACAGCTGCCCGAGGTCGTCCACCTGCCGACCGGGCATGGCCGTCACCCCGAGCTGAGCGCGGCGGTCCAGCTCCTCGGCGCCGAACTGCAGAATCCGCGCATCGGATCGGACGGGATCGTGCCCGCGCTGATCGACTCGTTGCTGCTGTACATCCTGCGGGCCTGGCTCGAGACCCAGCCCAGTGCGGACGCGAAGGGCTGGGCCGCCGCTCTGGCCGACGCCGCCGTCGCTCCCGCGCTGGCCGCCATCCACGGGGATCCCGCGGCGCCGTGGTCCGTCGAGTCGCTGGCCGCCCGCGCGGGACTCTCCCGCGCGGCGTTCGCCCGGCGATTCACCACCCTGGTCGGGGAACCGCCGATGGCCTACCTGACCCGGTGGCGGATGACGGCGGCCGCCCGGCTGCTGCGCGAATCCGATGCCCCGCTCAGCGCGGTGGCCGGGCGGGCGGGGTACGGATCCGAGTTCGCCTTCGCGAAGGCCTTCAAGCGCGAGTACGGGCTGGCTCCGGGGAGCTATCGGCGTCAGGCCCGGGCGGCGTGACGTCGACCGCACCCAGCGGGACGGCACGGACGGCCTGGCCGAGCACGTGCTCACGCCCCCAGGCGCCCAGCGGGGCGAGGGCCGCGTTCAGCGAGCGGCCGAGCGGGGTCAGCGAGTACTCCACGCGCGGGGGCACCTCGCCGTAGTCGGTGCGGAGCACGATGCCGTCGTGCTCGAGCTCCTTCAAATGGGAGGCGAGCACCTTCTCCGTCACGCCGGGCAGCCGCCTGCGCAGCTCACCGAAGCGGCAGTCGCGTTGGTCGAGCTCCCACAGGATCAGCACCTTCCACTTCCCGCCGATCACGTCCATCGCGGCGTCGATGCCGCAGACATAGGTTCCCGCCCTCGGCACGCTCACCATCGCCCCGCCTCCTACCTGGTTGCTCACCTCAGGGTAACCACCCACCTCAAAGTGCGTACTTGTTCGTCCCGGTATTCGCGACGAGCCTGATCCACATGACAGACAACAACATTCAGACGGACTCGATCACCCTGCTCGGCCTGGGTGCGATGGGCACCGAGCTGGCCCGGGCGTGGCTGGCCGCGGGCACACCGCTGACCGTGTGGAACCGAACCCCGCACCGAGCGCAGGTGCTCGCCGGTCAGGGCGCGACGGTCGCGGCCACGGCCGCCGAGGCGGTGGCCGCGGGCAGGCTCGTCGTGGTGTGCCTGCTCGACGACGAGTCGGTCGGTGACGCATTGGACGGGATCGACCTGTCGGGCAAGGACCTGGTCAACCTCACCACCGGGACTCCCGCCCAGGCCCGCGCCCGCGCCGACTGGGCGCGCGCCCGCGGTGCCCGCTTCCTGGACGGTGGGATCATGGCCGTGCCCCCGATGATCGGCGCCCCCGATTCGGGCGCCTACGTCTTCTACAGCGGGTCCGAGGACCTGTTCACCGAACACCGGGAGGTGCTGGCGGTCCCGGCCGGAACGACCTTCGTCGGCGCCGATCCCGGCTTCGCCGCGTTGCACGACGTCGCGCTGTTGAGCGCGATGACCGGGATGTTCGCCGGGGTCGCGCACGCCTTCGCGTTGATCCGCCGCGAGGAGATCGCGCCTACGGGGTTCGCATCGCTGCTCGCCGACTGGCTCGGCGCCATGACCGCGTCGGTGCACCTGGCCGCCGAGCAGCTCGAGAGCGGTGACTACACCAAGGGCGTCGTCTCCAACCTCGCGATGCAGGTCGCGGGGAACGAGACACTGCTCCGCACCGCCGAGGAACAGCGGGTCAGTCCCGTGCTGCTCACCCCGTACATGGCGCTGATGGCACGGCGCCTCGCCGCCGGCCGCGGGGACGAGGACACCACGGGGGTGATCGACCTCCTCGCCGTCGGCTGATCCTCCCGCAAACGCAGAAGGACCCGATCCGCGTCGCGGATCGGGTCCTTCTGGCACTGTCGGGGTGGCGGGATTTGAACCCACGACCTCTTCGTCCCGAACGAAGCGCGCTACCAAGCTGCGCCACACCCCGTGCCCTGCATCTGCCCTCATCGGGCAGCGAGCGAAAGTCTAGCGCACGACTGCCGCGGAAGGCGAAACGCCTGGTTGTGCGCTCTTTCTGGGGCCCTTGTTCGGCGACGCGACGAGGGTGAGCAGCGTCGCCTCCGGACGGCAGCAGAACCGCGCAGGCGCGTACGGGGAGGTGCCGATGCCAGCGGAGACATGCAGCTGGGTATGGGTTCCCCACTTCGACGGGCCCTTGACCCGCGACCGGTCGATCTGGCAATTGGTGACGAGCGCCCCGTAGAACGGCAGGCACAGCTGGCCGCCGTGGGTGTGCCCGGCGAGCACCAGGTCGTAGCCGTCCTCCGCGAACCGGTCCAGCACGCGGGGTTCCGGCGAATGGGTGATGCCGAGCTTGAGGTTGGCGATCGGGTTCGGCGGCCCGGCGATCGTGTCGTAGCGGTCCCGCTTGAGGTGCGGATCGTCGACGCCTGCCGTGGCGATGCGGATGCCGGCGACCTCCAACTCGCGTCGGGTGTGCGTCACGTCCAGCCAGCCGCGCTCGGTGAAGGCGGCGCGCAGGTCCTGCCACGGCAACGGTTCGCCGTGCGTCCGCTTGTGTTCCTTGTTGAAGTACTTGAGCGGGTTCTTCGGCTTGGGGCCGAAGTAGTCGTTGCTGCCGAAGACGAACAGTCCCGGGCGGCCGAGCAGGTTGCTCAGCGACTGCACCACCGCAGGCACGGCTCGCTGGTGTGAGAGGTTGTCGCCGGTGTTCACCACGAGGTCGGGGTCGAGCCGGTCGAGCTCGCGCAGCCAGTTCTGCTTGAGCTTCTGGTTCGGCATCATGTGCAGGTCGCTGATGTGCAGGACCCGCAGCGACGACGACCCCGGTTCGAGCACCGGCATGGTGACCTCGCGGAGGGTGAAGGCGTTCCGCTCGATCAGTGAGGCGTACCCGATGCCGAGCGCCGCGGCGCCAGCCAATCCGGCCGCAGTTCCCCGGAGCACGTTGCGTGAGTCGTCAAACACCATTTCAGGATACGCAGCGAGCGCAATCGATATGCGCGTCAGTGCTCGGAGCGCGTAGCGTTCGGCACCATGTCCGATTCGACTTCCTCCCTGAAATCCACGCTCCGGGCCGACATGACGGCCGCCATGAAGGCCAAGGACGCGCTGCGGCTGCAGACGCTCCGCATGCTGCTCGCCGCCGTGCAGACCGAGGAGACCTCCGGCAAGGAGGCCCGCGACCTCACCGACGACGAGGTGCTCAAGGTATTGGCGAAGGAGTCCAAGAAGCGCGGCGAATCCGCCGAGATCTACACCGAGGCGGGGCGCGGTGAGCTGGCCGCGACCGAACGCGCCGAGGCGCAGATCATCGACGAATACCTGCCGACCCCGCTGACTGATGCCGAGTTGGCCGACGTCGCGGACACCGCCATCGCGCAGGTCGCCGAGGAGATCGGCGAGCGGCCCGGGATGCGGCAGATGGGTCAGGTCATGAAGGCCGCCTCCGCGCTCGCGGCAGGCAAGGCCGACGGCACCCGGATCTCGAAGGCCGTCAAAGACCGCCTCTAGGCGCTGCGCGCCCGTGAGTACTTCTGGCCCCCAGGGGGACCGGAAGTACTCACGGGCGGCGAAGCCGCGTTACCGCGGCAGCGGGGGGAGCTGGATCGGCGGCAGGCCGGGGATCTGGATCGGCGGCGGGGGAGCCGCAGGTCCGGGCCCTCCTGGTGCCGGTGCGGCCGCGGCCGCCTTGGCGGAGCCGTCGCTGACGTAGATGGTGATCGCCGAACCGGGCACCGCCGAGCCGGCGGGTGAGGTGCTGAGCACGTTGCCGCGCGGCGTCGGTCCGGCGGTGTTGACGGCGTTGACGGTGAACCCGGCCGCCTGGAGCGCTCCGGTCGCCTGCGACTGGCTCATCCCCGCCACGTTCGGCACCTGACCGTTCTTCGATCCGCGCTGGTACTTCGGGTCGATCGGCGGCAGTGCGGTCGGTCCGTACTTGTCGACGACCGGCTTCATCGCGAGGTACCAGGCCCGGGCGGGCTCGTTACCGCCGAACACGTTGCCGTCGCCGCACTGTCGCAGCGGCGAGGTGCAGATCTCGCGGGGGGTCGGCGAATCCGCGTACACGTAGACGCTGGCCGCGAGGTTGTTGGTGAAGCCGAAGAACGCCGAGGACATGTGCGACTCGGTGGTGCCGGTCTTGCCTGCCATCGGCAGCGTCCAGCCGACGGATCCGGCGGCGCCTGCCGAGGTGCCGCCGGGCTTGTCGTCCTTGCTCAGGGCGTGGGCGAGGGTGTCCGCCAGGCCGGGCTCGACGACCTGCTCGCAGGCCTCCTGGGTGATGGACACCGGCTTGCCGCTGCGGTCGAAGACCGAGTCGATCGGCGTCGGGGGGCACCATTTGCCGTGCGAGGCGAGGGTCGCGGCGACGTTCGAGAGCTCGAGCGGGTTGATCCACGACGGCCCGAGGGTGAACGACCCCGAGTTCGACTGCTTCTGGAAGTCGGCCATGGACAGGCCGTCGTCGCGGCCGGAGGTCCCGGGCTGCGCGTACGAGCGCATGCCAAGGCGCACCGCCATGTCGACCGTCGGCGTGACCCCGACCTGCTCGATGAGCTTGACGAACGCGGTGTTCGGTGACTGGGCGAGCGCGTCGGTGACGGACATCGAGGCCGGGTACTTGCCGGCGTTCTCGACGCAGTAACTGGTGGCAGGGCAGCCCTTGGCGCCGCCGTGGCCCATGCCCTTGACCTCGACGCGACCGGGCACCTGGAGGACCGCGCTGGTGCCGAGGCCCTTCTCCATCGCCGCGGCGGTGGTGAAGATCTTGAACACCGAGCCGGCGCCGTTGCCGACAAGCGAGTACGGCTGCGGCTGCACGGTCTCGTTGATCTCGCCGTTGAGCCCGTAATTGCGGCTGCTGCTCATCGCCAGCACCCGGTGCTGGTCCTGGCCGGGCTGCACCACGTTCATCACCTCGGCCACGCCGTCGATCGTGGGGTTGGCCGTGGCGGTCAGCGCGCCGTGCACCGAGTTCTGCAGGACGGGGTCGAGGGTGGTCTTGATCAGGTAGCCGCCCTTGTTGACCTGTTCACGGCTGATCCCCGAATTCGCCAGGTACTGCAGCGCGTAGTCGCAGAAGAAGCCGCGGTCGCCCGCCGCGATGCAGCCGCGGGGCAGGGTGTTCGGCTCGGGGAGCACACCGAGCGGCTCTTCCTTGGCGGCGCGGATCTCGTCGGCGCGGTCCGGGATGTTCGCGATCATGGTGTCGAGCACGACGTTTCGGCGCGCGAGCACGCCCTCGGGGTTGGTGTACGGGTTCAGCGCGGAGCTGGACTGCACCATGCCCGCGAGCATCGCCGACTGGGTGAGTCCGAGGTCCTTCGCGTCGATCCCGAAGTAGGTGCGCGCCGCGTCCTGGATGCCGAACGAGGCGTTGCCGAACGGCACCAGGTTCAGGTACCGGGTGAGGATCTCGTCCTTCGTCAGCTTCTTGTCCAGGGTCAACGCCATCCGGATCTCGCGGACCTTGCGGGCAGGCGTGGTCTCGATGGCGGCCCGGCGCTCGGCGTCGGTCTTGGCCACGACCAGCAGCTGGTAGTTCTTCACATACTGCTGGTCGATGGTGGACGCGCCCTGCTGGACCTGGCCGCTGGTGGTGTTCGTCAGGAAGGCCCGCAGCGTGCCCTGCCAGTCGACGCCCTGGTGGTCGGCGAACCGCTTGTCCTCGACGGAGACGATCGCCAGCTTCATGTTGTTGGAGATCTTGTCGCTCGGCACCTCGAAGCGGCGCTGCTCATAGAGCCAGGCGATGGGGTTGCCCGCCGCGTCGACCATGGTCGAGACGGTGGGGGCATCGCCCTGTACCAGCTCGGCCGAGACGTTGTCGACGGTATCGGCGGCCCGGTTCGAGACGATTCCGAACCCGCCAGCCAGGGGGAACATGACGCCCGCGAGCAGAGCTCCGGCGAGAGCGGAGCATCCGGCGAGCTTCGCGACAGTTTTTGCGATCGGCACGGGGACAGCCTACGTGGACGAGCGTCCGCGACCTGCAGATGTCGGCCGTGTACAGCACTTGATGGACGTCCGTACCAAAAAAATGCCTCAGCATCTTGCGCTCGACGATCTTCAATGCCTAAGTTGTCTTCTGAGTGTGATAGAGATAACACTCGTTGAGGAATGTGGTGTGACTCGCTGTGATACGGCGGGTCATACGTAATTCCAGAGCGTCAGCGAGGGCGACGCTTGGACTGCAGAGGGGCACCATAATGACCGTTATCACCACGGCCCACCGGTTGGACGTTGAGGAAGCCGAGGCCCGCATCGCGTGGGTCGCACAGGCGAGATGCCGGGCAGTTGATCCTGACCAGTTGTTTGTTCGTGGTGCGGCGCAGCGCAAGGCAGCCACGATTTGTCGGCATTGCCCTGTGCTCATGCAGTGTGGCGCCGACGCCCTCGACAACAGGGTCGAGTTCGGTGTGTGGGGAGGCATGACCGAGCGTCAGCGCCGTGCCCTGCTCAAGCAGCACCCCGAGGTCGAGTCCTGGGCCGACTTCTTCGATACCCAGCGCGCGCAGTCCAACGCTGTCTGACACCGGCGCGCCGGCCGGGGTTCGAGCCCGGCCGGGCCGGTCGGCGGAGGTAACGATGCCCGGCGATTTCGGCTGTAGGACCCTGCTCGATTGATTTCGCCCGCGGGAATTCCTGCCGGTTTTCTCCGCCGCCCGAATGGGCACGTAACCGTGTTGTTATCTGCAGGGGCGGGTGCCCGGGTCCGTCGGGACGCCGGCTAACCCCCGTGCAGGCGGAAGTCGGCGAAGTCGAATCCCGGTACGACCACGCAGCTGACCAGGACCGGTTCGTTCCCGATCGGGCGGGCCCGCTGCCAGTGCCGCGCCGGTACCACCAATTGCGGTGCCTGGCCGGCGACGATGTCGGTGCCGAGGACCTGTTCGGTCGCCCGGCCGGGCCGGTCGCCGTTCCCACCGAGGTCCAGCCGGAGCGGGCCGCCGCGGTGGTAGAGCCAGATCTCCTCGCTGCGCACGGTGTGCCAGGCGGACTGTTGGCCGGGCATCAGCAGGAACAGGATGGCGGTTCCGGCAGCCCGGGCGCCGGGGTAGTCGCCTGGCAGGGAGGTCATCGGGACCGCGATGTCGCTGCGCCAGGTCTCCCGATACCAGCCGCCCTCCGGGTGCGGCGCGAGGTTCAGCTCGCGCGCCCACTCGGGCAGCTCCGTCATGACGTCGATCATGGCAGGGGTGAGCCCTCCCGTCGGGGATGTCGACGCGGCCCGTCCGCGAGTTATATGCTTGCCGATAGGCAATTAACTCGTGGAGGTGCGTGGTGTCGACGGAGTACGACGAGGACGAGGTCACCCGGCTCAAGATCGCGCTCGCCCGGATCGCCCGACTGGTCGACCGGCAGGTCTCCGGCGACGGCATGACCCGCACCCAGCTCTCCGTGCTCGGCACCGTCGCCCGACTCGGACCGCTGCGATTGGGCGCGCTCGCCGAGACCGAGGGACTGAACCCGACCATGCTCTCGCGGGTGGTCGGCAAGCTCGAGGCCGACGGCCTGCTCGAGCGCTCGACCGATCCGGGGGACCGACGGGCCGCGCGCGTGCGGGTCACCGAGGCGGGCGAACAGTTGCATCGGCGATTGCGCGGCGAACGGACCCGACTGTTCACCGGCGCGCTCGCCCGACTTCCGGCGCCCGAGGCGCAGGCCCTTCGCTCCGCGCTGCCGGCGATCGAGTCGCTGGCCAGGGAGATCGCGCCGCAGTCCGCCCGGCCGGGCCCGGTCACCGCCGGTCACGGCCGGCCGTGACCACCCTCTCCGCGGCCGCGCAGCAGACGTTCGCGTCCCTCGCCACCCCGAACTTCCGCCGGTACTTCGGCGGGCAGGCGGTGTCGATGGTCGGCACCTGGATGCAGGCCGTCGCGCAGGCGTGGCTGGTGCTGCAGCTCACCGGCTCGGGCACGGCGCTCGGGCTGGTGGTCGCGCTGCAGACCCTGCCGGTTCTGCTGTTCGGGCCGTACGGCGGGGTCGTCGCGGACCGGCTGGACAAGCGCAGGCTGATGATCGGCCTGCAGTCGATGATGGGCGTGCTCGCGCTGGTGCTCGGCGTGCTGACGGTGACCCACACGGTCACCCTCTGGCAGGTGTACGTGCTCGCGTTCCTGCTCGGGGTGAACAACAGCTTCGAAAATCCCGCGCGGCAGGCGTTCGTGCTGGAGATGGTCGGGCCCGAGGACCTGCGCAACGCGGTCAGCCTGAACTCGGTGCTGGTCAACGCCGCCCGCGCGGTCGGGCCCGCGATCGCGGGCATCGTCATCGCGACGGGCGGGCTCGGGTTCTGTTTCCTCCTGAACGCGGTCAGTTTCGTCGCGGTCGTCGCGTCGCTGGTCACCCTCGACGTCGCGGCGCTGCGTCCCGCGCCGCCCGCGCAGCGCAGGCCGGGTCAGCTGCGGGAGGGTCTGCGGTACGTCCGGCGGACCCCGACGCTGCTGGTCCCGCTGCTGATGATGGCGCTGGTCGGCTGCCTGGCCTACGAGTTCCAGGTGGTGCTGCCGGTGCTCGCGCGCGACACCTTCGGTGGGGACGCGAGTGTGTACGGATTCATGACCGCGGCGATGGGTGTCGGTGCGGTGGCGGGTGGGCTGTTCGTCGCGGCTCGCGGCAAGACCGGGGTCCCCGCGCTGGTCGGGGCCGCAACGCTGTTCGGCGTGCTGATCGCCGCGGCCGCGCTCGCGCCGACCCTCTGGCTCGAGCTGGTGGTCCTGGTGCTGGTCGGGGCCGCGAGCGTCGGATTCCTCTCCATCGGGAACAGCACCCTCCAGCTCGAGGCCGAACCCGGCATGCGCGGCCGGGTGATGGCGTTGTGGTCGGTGGCGTTCCTCGGGTCGACGCCGGTCGGCGGGCCCATCGCGGGCGCCGTCGCCGAGCAGTTCGGTGGCCGCGTCGCCCTCGCGATGGGCGCGGCCGCCTGTCTGGTCGCAGCCGGGGCGGCGGCGTTCGTCGTGCGGCGGCCGAGCCGACGAGGAGCGGGAACGGTCGATCAGCCCCGGCCGGTGAGCTGATCCGCGACCGCCCGCAGCGCCTCGAGGTCGGAGACCTCGAAGGGCAGCGACGGCACCCCCACCACCGGCACCCGGGGATGCGCCCCGGTGAACCGGCCGAGCAGCCGCAGCTCCCGCTGGGCGGTGCGGGCACGCTCGGCGTGGATCTGCAGGACCGCGGCCGCCAGCGGATGGTCGCCGATCTCCTTGAGCTGATCCGCCGCGGCCGTCGCCCGGTCGGCCGACAGCGAGCTCAGCGTCGGATGCGTCCGGTTGAGCACCAGGCCCGCCAGCGGCATCCCCTCGGTGGACAGCCGATCGACGAAGAACGACGCCTCCCGGAGCGCGTCCGGCTCGGCGGCCGCGATCACCAGGAAATGCGTGCCCTCCGCGCGCAACAACTGATAGGTGTGGTTGGCCCGCTCCCGGAACCCGCCGAACATCGACTCGAAGGACTGCACGAACGCCGAAGCGTCGGACAGCATCTGACTGCCGACGATGGTGTTCACGGCCTTGAGGGCCAGTCCCATCGCGCCGGTCACCAGGCGTCCGATCCCGCGGCCCGGGGCGGAGAGCATCCGGATCATCCGGCCGTCGAGGAATGCGCCGAGACGCTGCGGGGCATCGAGGAAGTCGAGCGCGTTGCGCGAGGGCGGGGTGTCGACGACCACCAGATCCCACTCGTCGCTCGCGGCCAGCTGGCCCAGCTTCTCCATGGCCATGTACTCCTGCGTGCCGGAGAACGAGGTGGCCACCGTCTGATAGAAGGGGTTCGCGAGGATCTGCTGGGCGGTGTCCGGGGCGGAGTGCTCGAGGACCATGTCGTCGAACGTGCGACGCATGTTCAGCATCATCGCGTGCAGCTCACCGGTGGCGCCCGGCGCGAGCTGCACCGGCTGCGGGGAGTTGTCGAGTTCGCGGACCCCGAGCGCCTGGGCGAGTCGGCGGGCGGGGTCGATGGTGAGCACCACGACCCGGCGTCCCTCCTCCGCCGCCCGCAACGCCATCGAGGCGGCCGTGGTGGTCTTGCCGACGCCGCCTGCCCCGCAACAGACCACGATCCGGGACTTCGGGTCGGTGAGGATCGCGTCGACGTCGAGTGTCGTGGTCATCAGGTGTTTGGCGCGGATACTCCGTCGTTCACGGGCGAGTGAAAGCGCCATCCTCCTTTCGCGGGTTGTGTCGGGAAGGCTTGTCGGTGACTGTGGCTACATTGCCTTGTATGGACGAGGTGGTCCGTTACAGCTACCGGCTGCGGCCGGGCGCGGTAGCGCAGCGTGCTCTGACAGCCGAGTGGCATCGGTGCCGGTTCCTGTGGAATGAAGCTGTACATCAGCAGAAGTCGGGTGCCAAGCCAACCTTCGGGAAGTTGAGCAGGCTGCTCACCACGGCCCGCTCGCGCAGTGGGTGGTTGCGGGACGGGTCGCAGGTCGCGCAGCAGCAGACTTTGCGTGACTACGCCCGCGCCCTCGACCAGTCGTTCACGGTGAAGGGGCGTAGTCGGCCGGCGTTCAAACCCCAAAAAAAGACGTTGCCGTCGCTGGAGTACACGCGGCGGGGGTTCAGTCTCCGTGACGGCCGGTTGGTCCTGCCGAAGGGTGTCAGCGTTCCGGTGGTGTGGTCGCGGGAACTGCCATCCGAACCGAGCAGCGTGCGGATCACTCTGGATTCGCTCGGGCACTGGTACGCATCGTTCGTCGTCCGCCGAGACGCCTCGCCCGCACCGGAGGTCAGAGGAGGGATCGGTGTCGATTGGGGTGTGAGCACCACAGCCACGACCACCGACCCCGAGTTTGACCTGCCATATCTCGGGCACCGCAAACGCTGTGCCGCGGAACTCGCGAAGGCGCAACGGAAGATGTCGCGGCGCCATATGGGGAAGCGTGGCCCGCAGTCCCACGGTTACCAGCGGGCCAAACGAGATGCCGCGAAGTTGCACAAGAAAGCCGCCCGCCAGACCCAACACGACAGCCGGGTGTGGGCGAAACGGGTGGTCGACCGGCATGACCTGATTGCGGTGGAGGACTTCAAGCCCAGATTCCTGGCGAAGTCCACGATGGCCCGCAAAGCCGCGGACGCGGCTATCGGCGGGGCGAAGCGGGAGCTGATCGAGCGCGGCACGCGGGCTGGCCGAAAGGTGGTGTTGGTGCAGCCCGCCTACACGAGCATGACGTGTTCGAGTTGCTTTGCGAGAGCCAAGCAGCGACTCGGACTCGCACAACGAACCTTCCGATGCCCTGCCTGCGGCTACACCGCCGGTCGGGACCGGAACGCTGCCAGGGTGATCCTGGCTGTGGCAGAACGCGGCCACATCAGTGTCGACGACGTGAGACAAGCGGATCACCCCCTTCGGGTGGGCGGTTCGGTGCGGTCTGAGCTGTAAATCTCCTGCCAAGGGCAGGAGAAGCGTTAACGGACCCCCTGTTCCGCCAGCTGCTCGGCCAGCTCGTACAGCCCGCCGAGGTCGATGCCGTCGGTCAGCGCCGTCAGGTGCAGGCGGGCGACGTCCAGCTCGTCGAGGGTGGCGGCGCTGTCGTCCTGCGCGCGCAGCGTCGAGGCGTGTTCGATCGTCTCGGTGAGCAGGCCCGCGAAGTCGGCCTCCGACAGGGAGATCCCCGCCGCGTCCAGCCCGGCCCGGACCGCGTCCGCGTCGATGGTGCCGTCCGCCGCCTTCGCCATCGCCCTGGTGGGCAGGTAGGCGGTGCCGCTGCGGTTCACGATCACCGTGCCGAGCCGGAGGTCCGCGGCCTCCAATTCGACGACCGCGTCGGTGGTCTCCTGCACGGGCAGCGCCTCGAGCAGCGTCACCAGGTGCACCATCGTCTCGTCGGAGTGCAGCAGCCGGACCACCCCCTCGGACTGCGAGTACACCGGTCCGCCCTTCGCGAGGTCGGCCATCGCCTTGGTCACGTCGAGGAAGCTGCCGATTCGGCCGGTGGGCGGCGAGTCGACCACGACCTCGTCGTAGATCCGGGCCCCGGCCTTGTCGGTGCGCACCACGCACTCCTTGATCTTGCCGGTCACCAACACGTCCCGGAGTCCGGGCGCGATGGTGGTCGCGAACTCGATGGCGCCGAGCTTGCGCATCGCGCGCCCCGCGAACCCGAGGTTGTAGAACATGTCCAGGTACTCGAGGAACGCGTGCTCGATGTCCAGGGCGAGCGCGTAGACCTCACCACCGTCGTCGGCCGTGGCGATCTTCGTTTCCTCGGGGGGCAGCGGCGGAACGTCGAAGAGTTGCGCTATGGACTGCCTGCCCTCGACCTCGACGAGGAGGACGCGTCGACCGCCCGCGGCTAGCGCGAGCGCCAAAGCGGCCGCGACCGTTGACTTTCCGGTGCCGCCCTTCCCGGAGATGAAATGCAGGCGAGCCTTGTCGGCCTTGGCGGGCCACTCGTATACGGGTGTTGTCGCGGGTGCTGCCACCCCCCGAGCCTATAAGTCGCGGCGGCGGGGCGTCGGCCGACTAGGCTCAGCGGCATGAGCGAATTGACTACCTGGGAATATGCCACCGTTCCGCTGCTGACCCATGCGACCAAGCAGATTCTCGATCAGTGGGGCGGCGACGGCTGGGAACTGGTGTCGGTGCTGCCCGGCCCGACCGGCGAGCAGCACGTGGCCTACCTCAAGCGTCCGAAGGGCTGATCTGCGATGACCGACTGGAAGGCCAGGCTCGCGGACCTGCGGATCGAGCTGCCCGCGGTGGCGGCGCCGGTCGCGGCCTACGTTCCCGCGGTGCGGACCGGGAACCTCGTCTACACCTCCGGCCAGCTGCCCTTCATCGACGGTGAGCTGCAGCAGACCGGCAAGGTGGGCGGCGCGGTCGCCGTGGACACGGCCAAGGACGCCGCCCGCACCTGTGCGCTCAACGCGCTGGCCGCGATCGACGCGCTGGTCGGGCTCGACTCGGTGGTGCGCATCGTCAAGGTGGTCGGCTTCGTGGCCTCCGCGGAGGGCTTCACCGGGCAGCCCGGTGTCATCAACGGCGCCTCCGAACTGTTCGGTGAGGTGTTCGGCGACGCGGGCGTGCACGCGCGGTCCGCGGTCGGTGTGGCCGAGCTGCCGCTGAACGCCCCGGTCGAGGTCGAGGTCATCGCCGAGGTGCGTTGATGTGACCGTGCGCGAGTCTCGCCCCGATGAGGGTGCGACTCGCGCACGGGCGTCGGAGTCGCGCAGGCGGGTCGTACAGTGACCGAATGACCACGGCACATCCGGCGTATGCCCAGCTACGCCAGGTCACCCCGATCGCGGCGGTGATGCTGGAAAACAACCCGGGCATGATGACCCTCGACGGCACCAACACCTGGATCCTGCGCGCCCCCGGCCGGGAGGAATGTGTGGTTGTCGATCCGGGCGACGACGACGAGGAGCACCTGCTGCGGGTGGCCGCGGTCGGCCCGGTGGCGCTGACACTGATCACCCACCGGCACGGCGACCACACCGGGGGCGTCGAGCGGTTCGCCGCGCTCACCGGCAGTCCCGTCCGTTCCGTGGACCCGCGGTTCCGCAGGCACACCGATGCCGGACTGCCCGACGGTGAACTCATCGAGGAGGTCGGCCTGGCGATCCGGGTGCTGCGCACGCCCGGGCACACCAAGGACTCGACGTCGTTCGTGATCGAGGGGGAGGGGTCGGTGCTGACCGGCGACACCATCCTCGGCCGCGGCACCACCGTCCTGGACGCCTCCGACGGCGACCTGGGCGACTATCTGGCCTCCCTGCGCGCGCTCATCGACCTGGGCGCGGGCCGCGCGGCGCTGCCCGGTCACGGGCCGGAGCTGCCGGACCTGCAGACGGTCGCGCAGCAATACCTGAGCCATCGCGAGGAGCGGCTCGATCAGGTGCGTGCGGCGCTCGAGGCCCTCGGCGTCGACGCCGGACCGCGCGCGGTGGTCGAGCACGTCTATTCCGATGTCGATCAGAGCCTGTGGCCGGTCGCCGAGCAGTCCGTGCGTGTGCAGCTGGAGTACCTGCGCCGCTGAACCCGGTCGCCCTGCATCACGACGAGAACGGCCACCCCGGGAGACCGGGGTGGCCGATTCGTGTCTGCGGGGAGTTACCGCGCCCGGCGGGCCAGGCGCTCCGAGTCGGAGATGAGCACGCTCTTGCCCTCGAGGCGCAGCCAGCCGCGGTGCGCGAAGTCGGCGAGCGCCTTGTTCACGGTCTCGCGGGAGGCGCCGACCAGCTGGGCGATCTCTTCCTGGGTGAGGTCGTGCGTCACGCGCAGCGACCCGGCCTCCTGGGTGCCGAAGCGCTGGGCGAGCTGCAGCAGCGCCTTGGCGACCCGGCCCGGGACGTCCGTGAAGATCAGGTCCGCGAGGTTGTTGTTGGTGCGACGCAGGCGACGGGCCAACACGCGCAGCAGCTGCTCCGCGATCTCGGGGCGCTGATCGATCCACGACTTGAGGGCGTCGCGATCCATCTGCACGGCGCGGACCTCGGTGACCGTGGTGGCGGTCGAGGTGCGCGGGCCCGGGTCGAAGATCGAGAGCTCACCGAACATGTCGGACGGGCCCATGATCGTGAGCAGGTTCTCGCGACCGTCGGGAGAGCGGCGTCCGAGCTTCACCTTGCCGGACACGATGATGTACAGCCGGTCGCCGGGTTCGCCCTCGTTGAAGATTACGTGCCCGCGAGGGAAGTCGACCGGCTGCAGCTGCTTGACCAGCGCCGCCACCGCCGACGGCTCGACTCCCTGGAAGATTCCGGCTCTGGCCAGGATCTCGTCCACGTGCGCTCCTTCTTCGGTCGTTGGGGGGTGCCATCGTGTGGTCTCCCCCGACGTGATCGACGCACGAACGCGCCGACCTATCGCCTGAGTACTCGCAAGTAGTCTATCGTCCCGACGTCGAAGACTAGTGACCGGCGCCACGCGTCGCGTGCCGAACTGTGCTCGACAATCCCGCGAAGGTCAGCTGGCGCGCTGCTCCGGCGCCTGCGATTCGTCCTCGTCCTCATCCTCGCCGCCGCGCTTGCGACGGAGGTGGAACCGGGCGAGCGCCCTCGGCAGCCCCTCGTTGGCCAGGGTGGCGACGTCGGCGTGACTCGCCTTGTCCAGGAATTCCTGGACCTCCTGCTCGCGCACGGTCAGCCGGCGCAGCCGGAACTCCACCCGCTCCATTGCCAGTGCAAAAAGAATGAGCAGCACTGGGAAGAGCACCACAGCCAGTCCTTGCATACGGGGTAGTAAACACGCCGTTTGTCTCAGAAGCGAAACGATCACCAGTTGCGTTTTGCGCGCGTCCGTAGAGTTGGTTCGGTGTCCACCACCGCATCGCAGTCCCCGGCCCCGCGCCGAGCGGCGACGACCGCGCGACCGGCAAGGGAGCAGACGCGGCTCGGCCTCGTGCGCCGGGCGCGGCGGATGTACCGCACGCTCACGGAGGCGTTTCCGCACGTCTACTGCGAGCTCGACTTCACCGACCCGCTCGAGCTGTCGGTGGCGACGATCCTGTCCGCGCAGTGCACTGACGTGCGGGTTAACCAGGTGACGCCCGCGCTGTTCGCCCGCTATCGCACCGCCCGCGACTACGCGGAGGCGGACCGCGTCGAGCTGGAGGAGTACATCCGCAGCACCGGCTTCTACCGGAACAAGGCGAACTCGATCATCGGGCTCGGGCAGGCGCTGCTCGAACGGTTCGACGGCGAGGTCCCCGGCACCCTGAAGGATCTGGTGACGCTGCCGGGTTTCGGCAGGAAGACCGCCAACGTGGTTCTCGGAAACGCGTTCGGTGTGCCCGGGATCACCGTTGACACCCACTTCGGCAGGCTCGTGCGGCGCTGGGGATGGACGGAGGAGGAGGACCCGGTGAAGGTCGAGCGCGCGGTCGGTGAGCTCATCCCGCGCACGGAGTGGACCGACCTCTCACACCGGGTGATCTTCCACGGCCGTCGCGTCTGCCACGCGAAGAAGCCGGCCTGCGGGGTGTGCCTGCTGGCCAAGGACTGCCCCTCGTACGGCATCGGCCCCACCGACCCGGTGGCCGCGGCCGCCCTGGTGAAGGGCCCCGAGACCGAACACCTGCTCGAGCTGGCGGGTCGGTGAGCTGAGCGTGCGTCTGTCGAACACCGGGCGATGGAGCCTGGCCGCACTCGTGGTGGTGGCCGCGTTGATCGTCGCGATCTGGCCGCGGGGCGACTCGGACGACACCGGATCGCGTGGCTACTCCGACTACATCGGTGTCCCCACCGCGGCGCCGCAGGAGCGGTCCGCGGGCGACACCCCCGAGGCGCTCGCCGGGCCGCGTGCGCTGGCCGCGCTGAGCGCCTGCCCCGCGCCGACACCCGGCGCGGTACCGGGAGGCCCGCTCGCCGGGATCGAACTCGAGTGCCTCACCGATGGTGGCAGGATCGACGTCGGTGCCGCGCTGGCCGGCAAGCCCGCGCTGGTCAACCTCTGGGCCTACTGGTGTGGACCCTGCGCAAGGGAACTGCCCGCACTGGAGGAGTTCGCGCGGCGTGCCGGGGACGCCGTCGCCGTGCTGACCGTCCACCAGGACCCCAAGGAAGGGAACGCGTTGTCCGCCCTGACCGACTACGGCGTGCACCTGCCGGGCGTGCAGGACGGCGCGGGCAAGATCGCCGCGGCCGTCGGGGCACCGAACGTGCTGCCGGTGACCGTGCTGATCCGGGCCGACGGCACCGTGGCCGCCGTGCTGCCGGTGCCGTTCGAGCGCGCCGACCAGATCGCCGACGCCGTGCGCGACAAGCTGGGGGTGACCACGTGACGCGGACGAATCATGCGGCTCCGGAATGGCTCCGGCGGGTCTCCACCGTGCACCCGTCCGACTCCAACTCGGTGAATCCGTCGCTGCTGCGTCGGTCGCCGACCGGCCCGCAGGTGCGCGAGGCCGCGGTGCTCGTGCTGTTCGGAGGCTCCGCCGAGGCCGATCCGATCGCGGTGGGTGGGCTGCCAGAGGATGCGGACCTCCTGTTGCTCCAGCGTGCCTCGACCCTGCGTCAGCACAGCGGGCAGATCGCCTTCCCCGGGGGCACCATCGACCAGGAGGACGACGGTCCCATCGCGGCGGCGCTGCGCGAGGCGGAGGAGGAGACCGGGCTGGACCCGTCCGGGGTCCGCCCTCTCGTCGTCCTGCCCGGTATCTTCTTGCCGCCCTCGGGTTTCGACGTCACCCCGGTCGTCGGCTACTGGGACCGGCCCACGCCGGTGCGGGCGGTCGACCACGGCGAGACCGAGCGGGTGGCCCGGGTGCCGATGCGCACCCTGCTCGACCCGGACAACCGCTTCCAGGTCCGCCACCGCCTCGGCTACCAGGGACCGGCGTTCCTCGTCGACGACATGCTCGTGTGGGGTTTCACCGCGGGAGTGCTGGCCGGGCTGATCGCGGTCTCCGGCTGGGAGATCGAATGGGACCGCTCCGACGTGCGCGACCTCGAGGTCGCGCTGGCCGAGGTGGAGGCGGGAATCGTGGAGGTACACGACCGATGACGGGTTCGGCCTGGATCGACATCGCGATCCTCGCGATCGCCGTGCTCGCGGCCACGTCGGGGTGGCGGCACGGGGCGGTGGCGTCCGCGCTCGCCTTTCTCGGCGTCGTGCTCGGCGCGGTCGCGGGAATCCTGATCGCGCCGCACGTGCTGGTGCACGTCGACGATGGACGGATGCGGGTGCTCGCGGGCATCGCGCTGATCGTCGTGCTGGTGATCGTCGGCGAGGTCGCGGGCATGGTGCTCGGCCGTGCCGCGCGCGGCGGCATGCACAGCCCGGTGGCCCGCTCCGTGGACAGCGTGATCGGCGCAGGCCTTCAGTGCACCGCGGTCCTGGTGGCGGCCTGGCTGCTGGCCATCCCGCTGACCGCCTCCTCGCAGCCCGAGGTGGCCAGCGCGGTACGCGGGTCGCGGGTGCTGACCGAGGTCGACCAGTACGCCCCGAGTTGGATGCGCAAGCTGCCGGACGAGTTCTCGGCCCTGCTCGACACGTCCGGGCTGCCCGACGTCATCGGACCGTTCGGCCGGACCCCGATCGCCGTCGTCGAGGCGCCCGACCCCAGCGTCCTGCGCAGTCCCGTCGCGCAGCAGTTGCAGACCAGCGTGCTCCGGGTGCGCGGGGTGGCGCCGAGCTGCCAGCGCGCGCTCGAGGGGTCCGGCTTCGTGGTCGCGCCCGAGCGGATCATGACCAATGCGCACGTCGTCGCGGGCACGACCGGGGTCTCGGTGGACACCGCAGACGGGCCGCTCGACGCCGAGGTGGTGCTCTTCGATCCGGCCGTCGACGTCGCGGTGCTGGCGGTGCCGGGACTGCGGGCCGCGGTGCTGCCGTTCGCGCCCGAGCCGGCCGGGACCGGCGACAGCGCGATCGTGCTCGGCTACCCGGGCGGCGGTCCGTACACGGCCAGCGCGGCCCGGGTGCGCGAGACCCTGGACCTGACCGGCCCGGACATCTACCGGGCCGCCGAGGTCGAGCGCGAGGTCTACACGGTGCGCGGCTCGATCCGTCAGGGCAATTCCGGTGGGCCGCTCGTCGACGAGCAGGGCCGGGCGCTCGGGGTGGTGTTCGGTGCGGCCGTGGACAACACCGATACCGGCTTCGTGCTGACCGCGGACGAGGTCTCGCGCCAGCTGGCGTCGGCCTCCGCGGCGAGCAGCGCCGTCGACACCGGCGGCTGCATCCTCTAGGCGGCTTCGCCGCCCGTGCGCGGTTGACGGGTCTGTGGACCCGTCAACCGCGCACGGGTGCGGGACCGCCACAGGCAAACCGGCGCCGCGGGGGGGACCACGGCCCGGCCCGCCGGGGGGGGGGGCTGGCCACCGCCCGCGCCG
>NZ_JBHZBV010000001.1:940762-1076721 GCF_042754885.1 Rhodococcus sp. NPDC059179
CTTTCGGCGGTTGCCCCCCCGGGGCGGGGTTGCGGGGTGTGGGGCCCCCACCCCCGCGCACGGGTGCGTCAGCGCATCAGGAACTCCGTCAGCGCGGCGGTCACCTCGGCCGGACGCTCCTGGTGGGCGAAGTGGCCAGCGCCCGCGACGGTGTGCAGCCGTCGGCCCGGGGCCCACCTGGTGTCGCGGCGCAACGCGGTCGCCAGCACGTAGGGGTCCTGGTCGCCGTGGATCTGCAGCACCGGGATGGTCATCACCTGGTTCATCGCCTTCATGAACCGGCGGCCGTCCGGCCGCCACTGGCTGCGGAACGCCCAGCGCTGGTACTCAAGCGAGCAGTGCGCGGCGCCGGGGATCTGGATCGCGGACCTGGCCCGCTCGGCGACCTCAACGAACTCCTTGGTCTGCGACCACTCCGGGCCGGACCGCCCGCGCAACAGCCGCTCGACCTCCGCGCCGTCGTCCCGGGTCAGCACCCGCTCGGGCCGCCACGGCAGCTGACAGCGGAGGAAGGCGGGCAGCCACGCCGACCGCTGCGCCCGGTCGGCCAGGACCGACCGCTTGAGCGCGATGGGGTGCGGCGAGCTGACGAGGGCGATCGACTTGACCAGCCGGGGGTGCAGCACCGCCGTCGCCCAGCAGACGAGGCCGCCGTCGGCGTGCCCGACGAGCGTGGCCTGGGTGTGTCCCAGGGCCCGGATCAGGCCTGCGACATCACCGGCCAGGGTCCAGCCGTCGTATCCGCGTGGCGGCTTGTCGCTGTCCCCGTAGCCGCGTAGGTCAAGCGCGACCGCACGGTAGCCGGCGTCGGCGAGTGCGGTCAGCTGATGCCGCCAGGACCACCAGAAGTCGGCGAAGCCGTGCAGTAGCACGACGAGGGGGCCATCCGACGGGCCTGTCTCGACGGCGTGGAAGCGGATGCCGTTGGCGTGCACGTCGCGGTGCTGCCACGGGCCGTCGAATCGGACGGTGGAGGGATCGGGGTAGGTCACGGGGAAAGGCGGCGCTCTCTTGCCTAGAGCTGGGTCCGGCGGGCGTATTCGCCGGGCGTGTAGTCGCCGTGCTTGTAGCTCGACTCCGCGGCATTCGGCAGCACCGTCGCGGCCTGTCGCAGCGAGTCGAGGGTCTTCTCCGGTGCCCGCAGCTTGCGGACTCGCATGTAGCCGAACAGCGCCAGCACCGCGGTGACCACCACCATCAGCAGGAAGACGATGAGGAATGCGAGCCAGCGCGGCGTCCACACGGCCAGGGTCTCGGCGAGGAAGAAGAAGAAGAAAAAGGAGCTGAACAGCAGGACCGTGAGCGCGAGGATGAAGAACAGCGAGCCCTGCAGGCCCTTCTTGACCTCACCGGTCACCTCGGCCTTGGCGAGCGCCACCTCGGCGCGGACCAGCGTGGAGACCTGGGCGGTCGCGTCCTTGACGAGATTCCCGATGCTGGCGGTGCCGGGCGCGTGCGCATCGACGTCGGTGAGCGGGATCGAGGTGATCGTGTGGGGCACCCCGTCCCCGGTCAGCCGGTCGTACCTGTCGCCGTTGCGGTCACGGATGCTCACGTCTGCGCCCCTCCAAGATCGTCGTTCTAACCGGTCGCGTTGGCGCGTGCGTGATGGACGCGCCCCCGGCGCAACAGTAGCGCCGAGCCGATCAGCGACGCCGTCAGCGAGGTCAACAGGACCGCAGCCTTCGCCGTCTCCGCCTCGGCTCCTTCGAGCGCGAGTTCGGCCACCAGAAGGCTAACGGTGAACCCGATCGCGCCGAGCACCGACAGTGCGAACATGTCGCGGAAGCCGAGGCTTCCCGGCTTGGTGGCTATGCCGAGCCGGACCGCGAGCCACGAGACGCCGAAGATGCCGACCGTCTTGCCGACGAGTAGGCCCAGGATGATGGCCAGCGCTATGCGGTCGGTGAACATCGACCGGAGGACGTCGCCGCCCAGTGGAACCCCCGAGGCGAACAGGGCGAACACCGGCACGCAGAACCCGGCGGAGAACGGCTGGATCCGGTGCTCGAGCCGGGTCGCGGGGGCCTCCGCCTCACCCGGGTCCTTGCGCACCCTGGTCAGCAGGCCGAGGGCGACGCCTGCGAGGGTGGCGTGGATGCCCGCCTCGTGCATCGAATACCAGGCGAGAAGCGCCAGCGGGACGTACAGGAGCGGGGTGGTGATCCGCCGGTGCTGCGCGTACGCGTATGCGGCCATGCAGGCGATCGAGCCGAGCAGCCACAGCATCGCGATCGAGGTGGTGAATACCGCGGCGATGATGATGATGGCGAGCAGGTCGTCGACGACCGCGAGGCTGAGCAGGAACACCCTGGCGCTGGCCGGGATCCTCGACCCGGTCAGCGCGAGCACCCCGAGGGCGAAGGCGATGTCGGTGGCCACCGGGATCGCCCAGGCCCGCTCGATGCCGGGCGTGCCCCAGCCGACCGCGAGCGCGATCAGCGCGGGCAGGATCACGCCGCCGACCGCCGCGATGATCGGCAGCAGCGCCTTCTTACGGTCGGCGAGTTCGCCGACGACGAGTTCGCGCTTGAGTTCGAGGCCCGCGACGAAGAAGAACACGGCCAGCAGACCGTCCTGGGCCCAGGTGTTCAGGCTCAGGTTCAGGTGGATCGCGCTCGGCCCGACCTGCCAGTCCCGCAGGGCGGCATACGCGTCGGACCACGGGGAGTTCGCCCAGATCACCGCGACGGCGGCCGCCACCAGCAGGATCGCCCCACCGACGGTCTCGGTGCGCAGATAGCGGGACAGTTCGGAGCGGAGCGGTTGGATCACGTCAGGTTTCTCCCGAGGTCGCGGGCGTACAGGTGTGCCACATGCCGACCAGACTTCCCGGCGCTCCGATGGCAGCTTAACGCGATCTTGATACCGCTCGGCGCAAACACCTCGAGATGGTTTGTCACCGCAACGACCCGAGTGATCTGCTTCCTGAGGTTTGGACGTCGGATGTCCACTCTGTGGAACTGGTGCAGGAGAATCGGATGAGCAAAGCCCCTGACGTGTTGGTCGACGAGGCGGTTGCCGCGAGAGACGCGGTGCCCCGCAGTCGCATCGTGGTGGCCAGCATGGTCGGCACCTCGATCGAGTTCTACGACTTCTACATCTATGCGACCGCGGCCGTGGCGGTGTTCCCGCACCTGTTCTTCCCCAAGGGCAACGACACCACCGCCCTGCTGGCCTCGCTGGCCACCTTCGGGCTCGCGTTCGTGGCCCGCCCGCTCGGCTCGATCCTGTTCGGCCACTACGGCGACCGGATCGGCCGCAAGGCCACCCTGGTCGGCTCGCTGCTCACCATGGGCATTGCGACGTTCGTGATCGGACTGCTGCCGACGTACCACTCGATCGGGTTGCTGGCGCCTGCGTTGCTGGCCCTGATGCGGTTCTGCCAGGGGCTCGGACTCGGCGGCGAATGGTCGGGGGCGGCGCTGCTGGCGACCGAGACGGCGAAGCCGGGCAAACGGGCATGGGCGGCGATGTGGCCGCAGCTCGGCGCCCCGATCGGCTTCTTCCTGGCCAACGGGCTGTTCCTGATCATCGCCCTGGTCATGGGTCACGACAACGCGAACCCCGACCTGGACAGTGCGTTCCTCAGCTGGGGCTGGCGAATCCCGTTCCTGCTCAGTGCGATCATGGTGATCATCGGCCTGTACGTGCGGCTCAAGCTGGAGGAGACCCCGGTCTTCGCGCGTGCCGTCGAGCGCGGCGAGAAGGTCAAGACGCCGCTCGCGACGGTGTTCAAGACCAGCTGGCGCCAGCTCATCATCGGCACCTTCGTGATGCTCGCGACGTACACGCTCTTTTACATCATGACGACCTGGGTGCTGAGCTACGGCACCGCCAAGACGGTGGCCGCCGGCGGCACCGGGCTGGGCTTCAAGTACTCCGAATTCCTGGTGCTGCAGCTGATTGCCGTGCTGTTCTTCGCGGCGGGCGTGCCGATCACCGGCTGGCTCGCGGACCGGTACGGCAGGCGGTTGACCCTGCTCGTCGCCACCGGCGCGATCATGGTCTTCGGACTGACATTCTCGGTTACCCTGGACCCGGACAAGATGACCGACGCCCGCATGCTGGCGTTCCTCATCGTCGGAATGCTGTTGATGGGCTTCACCTTCGGACCGATGAGTGCGGTGCTGCCCGAGCTGTTCCCGACCAATGTCCGCTACACCGGGTCAGGCATCGCGTACAACACGGCCAGCATTCTCGGTGCCGCGGTCGCGCCCTTCATCGCGACCTGGCTCGCGACCACGCACGGGGTCGGCTGGGTCGGGATCTACCTGCTCGTGGCGGGATCGCTCACCTTCGTCGCGTTGCTGGTGATGCGCGAGACCAAGGACACCTCGCTCGACGCGCCCGGGCTCGATCCGCGCGGGGCCGAACTCTAGGGCCGATTCGTCCGGCGGACCAGCACCACGGCGCCGACCCCGACCAGGACCAGCACGGCCAGCGCAACGAGCAGGTACCGGTTCGGGGTCGAGCCGGACGGGTCGACGTCGCCGTACAGTTCGCGCTCCTGCTCGGCGCTGGTCCGGAGGTCGGCCACCCCCGGGTACTCCGGCGCGAGGGACAGCACCTCGTCGAAGTCGGCTATCGCGGCGGTGTAGTCGCCGTCGAAGTAGTGCTCGACCCCGGAGCGGTAGAC
Organism: Rhodococcus sp. NPDC059179; assembly: GCF_042754885.1. NCBI lineage: Bacteria > Bacillati > Actinomycetota > Actinomycetes > Mycobacteriales > Nocardiaceae > Rhodococcus > Rhodococcus sp. NPDC059179. The sequence continues at coordinate 945,402 of NZ_JBHZBV010000001.1, forward strand.
GGTGTCCGCGGGCCCGAGCGACGGGGCGACGCCCTTCTCGTTCATCAGGTCCACCAGTCCGCGCGCCGGGGCGACAAAGGTGAACGGCTGTGTCTGCCCGTGGATTCCGAAGCTGTTCACCCCGATCACCTTGCCGCTGAGGTCCACCGTCGGGCCTCCGCTCATGGCCTCCGACACCTCCGCGTCGGTCTGGTAGACGGGAACGGTTCCGGTCGCCCTCCGTGCGCTGATCTCGCCGCCGGCGACGACCGGCCTCTGCGAGGGCTCGGCCGGCGCGTCGGTGGTGCCGGGGAAGCCGACCGAGAACACCGGCGTGCCGATGGCGACGCCCGCGTCGGTGAGCAACTCCGCGGCGGGCAGCTCGGCCCGCTGGATCTTGAGCAGCGCGACGTCGCCCTCCGTGAGTGGCACCAGGCCGGCGATCTCGGCTCCCAGTGCCTCGCCCTCGGCGGCCCCGCCGGGGACCACCGACATGGCCAGGGTCGGGGTGGACCCGGGTTCCTCGCCCTCGACCCGCCAGTTCGCCTGGGCGGTCTCGTTCACGAGGGCGGGATCGAGGGTGGGGATCGCCTGCAGGGCCCATGCCACGGCGGCCTTGAGGAGCACCTCGCGGCCGCCCTCGGCGCAGTGGCCGGCCGTGGCGACCCAGCCGTCCGGGTTGACGACGAATCCAGTACAGCGCCAATTGATTACGAAGGGATCCTTATTGATCGGTTCCCCGTCCGGGAAGCGGACCCAGCCCTTTGCCTCCGCCTTGACCAGAACCACGGAGGGGCCGACGACGGCGGCCGCGCGCTGCTCGGGACCGGGAACGGGACGCTCGGGCGAATCCTGTTCGCCGTGTGCGGCGGCGCCGGAGCAGACGAGCATCGCGAGTAGCAGCACGAGCAGGGCGGCGAATCGCGTTCGCCAGCGCAGATCTGGCATGACGGTCTCCGTTCGAGCTCGGACCCGCTCTCCCGTGAGCGTTACTCGGCTCGGCACTCGTCATGAGTGGGACTGGGGCCATCGCTGACGGACCAATGGTAGGCCAATCCGACACGGCCGGGAAGGCTCGCGGCGGCGGCCCGGCGACGGGAGACGACGGTGCCCCCGCGCGATCGAGCCGCACGGGGGCACCGTCGATGGTGGGGCGGTGGAGGGCTACTTGCCCCGGATCGCCTCGAACACCTTGGGGTCGACCAGCGTCGAGGTGTCGCCCAGATCGCGGCCCTCGGCGACGTCGCGGAGCAGTCGGCGCATGATCTTGCCGCTCCTCGTCTTCGGCAGCTCGGGCACGATGGTGATCTGCCGCGGCCGGGCGATCGGGCTGATCTCCGTCGACACCTGCACCTTGAGCTCGGCGATCAGCGTGTCGCCCGTGTTCTCCGCCCCCTCTCGCAGGATGACGAACGCGACGATGCCCTGGCCGGTGGTCTCGTCGGCGGCCCCGACCACCGCGGCCTCGGCGACGCTGTGGTGCCCGACCAGCGCCGACTCGACCTCGGAGGTGGAGATCCGGTGACCGGAGACGTTCATGACGTCGTCCACCCGGCCGAGCACCCACAGGTCGCCGTCGTCGTCGTAGCGGGCGCCGTCGCCTGCGAAGTACCAACCCTCCTCGGCGTACCGGGACCAGTAGGTGTCCTTGAAGCGCTCCATGTCGCCCCAGATGCCGCGCAGCATCGCCGGCCACGGCTCGTCGAGCACCAGGTAGCCGTTGCCGCCTGCGCCGAGCGGCTTGGCGTCGTCGTCGACGATCTTCGCGGAGATGCCGGGCAGCGGCGCCATCGCGGAGCCCGGCTTGGTGGCGGTGACGCCGGGCAGCGGGGAGATCATGATCGCGCCGGTCTCGGTCTGCCACCAGGTGTCGACGATCGGGCAGCGACCGCCGCCGATCACGTCACGGAACCAGCGCCACGCCTCGGGGTTGATCGGCTCGCCGACGCTGCCGAGCAGCCGCAGCGAGGTCAGGTCGTGCGCGTCGGGGATCTCGCGGCCCCACTTCATGAACGTGCGCACCAGGGTCGGTGCCGTGTAATAGATACTGACGCCGTACTTTTCGATGATGTTGAAGTGCCGGTGCTCATCGGGGGAGTTCGGGGTGCCCTCGTAGACCACCTGGGTGGCCCGGTTCGACAGGGGGCCGTAGACGATGTAGGAGTGTCCGGTCACCCAGCCGATGTCGGCGGTGCACCAGTAGACGTCCTTGCCTGCCTTGTGGTCGAACACGTTGTGGTGGGTGTACGACGCCTGCGTGAGGTAGCCGCCGGTGGTGTGGATGATGCCCTTGGGCTTACCCGTGGTGCCGGAGGTGTAGAGGATGAACAGCGGGTGTTCGGCGTCGAAGGCCTGCGCCTCGTGCTCGGGCGAGGCCGCGGCCACCGTCTCGTGCCACCAGAGGTCACGGCCATCGGTCCACTCGACGTCGATGTCGGTGCGCTTGACCACCAGCACGTTGCGCACGGAGGCCGCGCCGTCGACGGCGGTGTCCACGGCGGTCTTGAGCGGGGCGGCCTGGCCGCGGCGCCACTGGCCGTCGGTGGTGATGACCAGCTTGGCCTCGGCGTCGTCGATCCGGGACCGCAGCGCCGACGCGGAGAAGCCGGCGAAGACCACGGAATGGGTCAGGCCGAGCCGGGCGCAGGCCAGCATGGAGACGATCGCCTCGGGGACCATCGGCATGTAGATGGCGACACGGTCGCCGGCCACGAGGCCGAGATCGGTGAAAGTGTTTGCGGCCCTGCTCACCTCGGCGAGCAGGTCGTTGTAGGTGACGTCGCGGCTGTCGCCGGGCTCGCCCTCCCAGTGGATGGCGACCTGGTCGCCGTGACCATCGAGGACGTGCCGGTCGACGCAGTTGTACGCGACGTTGAGCTTGCCGCCGACGAACCACTTGGCGACGGGGGCGTCGGACCAGTCCAGGACCTGGCTCCACGGCTCGTGCCAATGCAGGCGCGAAGCCTGGTCGGCCCAGAATCCCAGCCGGTCGGCGTCCGCGGCGGCCTGGAGCTCCTGGCCTGCATTCGCGGCCGCGACGAACTCCGCGCTCGGCGGATAGCTCGTCGGGTGCTCGGCTGCGTTGGTATCGGCGGTGCTACTGGTCATCTCGCCCGGCCCTCTTTCGTGATTCTGTGGCGTTATTCGCGCCTTTGTGAGGGTAGTCACATGTCGCGGCGGGCGCACCGTTGCAGACGTGTGCAACCCCTGGATCTGCGCCGATCGGTCGTGTTCGTGCGACCGATGGTCGCGGTGGGCGACGAACGGACCGGGTCGGACGGCCCCGCCGGTGGGTCGGTCCGTCGGCGCCGTCGCCGGACGGCCGCGGCGAGATGCCGGATAGGTGGTGACCGGGAGGGCCCGCGGTGGTTCGGTGGAGGCATGAGGCAACAACTGAACGTGATCACCCTCGGCGTCGCCGACGTGGCCCGATCGCACGCGTTCTACGTCGACGGCCTGGCGTGGACGCCGACGTTGTACGTCCCGGGCGAGGTGCTGTTCCTGCAGATCGGGCACGGCGTGGTGCTCTCACTGTGGTCGGCGGACGAGATGGTCCGCGAGGCCGGGCCGACCGCGCAGGCGGCAGGCGAGCAGGGCCGGGCGCCCATCACCCTCGGTCACAACGTGGCCGGCCCGGACGAGGTGGACGAGGTCCTTGCGACGGCCGCACGGGCGGGCGGCGCGGTCCTGGTCGCAGGCGCCCGGCGGGCGTGGGGCGGGTACAGCGGGTACTTCACCGATCCCGACGGTTACCGCTGGGAGATCGCGCACAATCCGGGTCTGGTGGTGCACGAGAACGGCAGGGTGGCGATCGGGGAGGCCGAACCCGGGGGTGCGGGGGACGAATAGACGTGCCGACCGGGGGCTCGGTCGGCCTCCTCGGCCGCGGGGCCGGTGGCGGCGGCGGGTAGCGTTGAGCGGCGTGAACGACCCCCTGCAGCCCCTGTTGGACCTGCCCGGCGTGCGCGAGGCCGCCGACCGGGCGCGCGACGCGCTCGGCGAGGTGCACCGGCACAAGACCAATCGCCGCGGTTGGCCGACGACCGCGGCCGAGGCGGCCGTCCGCGCCGCGCGGGCGTCGGCGTCCATCGACGGCGGCAGCACCGAGCTGCCAGCCGAGGGCGAGGAGGGCGACCCGATCCTGGCGGGCGCGCTGCGGGTGGCGCAGGCCATCGACGGTGACGCGCTCACCATCATGGTGCAGACCTGGCAGCGGGCGCCGCTCCAGGCATTGGCCAGGCTGCACCTGCTCGCCGCGGCGGACCTGGTCACCGACGAGTCCACGCTGGGTCGCCCACGCACGGACCTCGGCGTGGGGGAGCGGCTCGACGGCCTTGCACAGTTGGTGACGGGGGGAACGAAGGCGCCCGCGCCGGTTCTTGCGGCCGTGGTGCACGGGGAGTTGTTGTCGCTGAGCCCCTTCGGTACTGCCGACGGGGTGGTCGCCAGGGCTGCGTCCCGGCTGGTGGCCGCGTCTACCGGACTGGACCCCCACAACCTCGGGGTGCCGGAGGTGAGCTGGCTGCGTCGGCAGCAGGCATATCGCGACGGGGTGAAGGGCTTCGGATCGGGATCGGCCGAGGGGGTCGGCAGCTGGGTGATCCTGTGTTGCGGCGCCATGGAGGCCGGGGCGAGGGAGGCCACCTCGATCGCGGACGCGGCGGCGGGCTGAGCCCGATCGGGTGGGGGCGCCGGTGCTCTGCTGGGTATGCGACGGACTTCGCCTGAGAGGCAAGGGCACTGGCGCACCGCCCGTCCCTACCCCAGGCGCAATGCGAGCGGCGCCGCCGACTCCCGTCGACTTCGCCGCCCGCTAGCACGGACCGCCGGGTTACCAAGCGTGCTTGGTGGGTTGTGTGTCCGGCCTCGGCGTGGGCTCAAGCATCGCCAGTTCGCCTCTGCAACTCGTGCAAGGTCCTCGCTGCCGAATGTTCGAGTCACGCAGGCCCACAACGCTGCTGCCCTTATAGTGGCTTGCGGCTCCGCGTGGGTGCCTGGTGTCCGTGCTGGGATTTCGCGGCCGGGAGATCGATCCTTCTCTTCCGAGTCGACCCTGGCCTGCCGTTCGTCCGTAACTCCTTTGTACCCCGTGACCGCACTCGCTTCAAGGGGTACACGCACCTGGATTGATACCAGTCTTCGGGCCCCGTCAGCGCCTGCGGCGCAACAATCCGTACGTCAGCACGCCCGCCGCGAGCGCCCCGATGCCCACCGCCGCGGTCGTCGCGACGGTGGTCCGCGAGGGTGGCTGGAGGCGGGCCCGCAGGGATACCGGATTGGAGAAAGTCAGTATGGGCCAACCATTTCCGGCCGCCTCCTTCCGGAGTGCGCGGTCCGGGTTGACGGCGGTGGGGTGGCCGACCGCGGTGAGCATCGGGAGGTCGGTCATCGAATCCGAGTAGGCGAAGCAGCGATCGAGATCATAGTTCTGTAGCCGCGCGAGCTCGCGGATCGCGTCGACCTTGCCCTCGCCGTAGCAGTAGAAGTCGACCTCGCCGGTGAACCGCCCGTCCTCGACCTGCATCCGGGTGGCGGCGGCGTGGTCGGCGCCGAGGGCGGCGGCGATCGGCGTCACCACCTCCTCGCCGGAGGCCGAGACCACGATGACGTCGTGGCCGCGCAGTTTGTGGTCGGCGATCAGGTCGGCCGCCTCGGCGAACACGAGCGGATCGACGATGTCGTGCAGCGTCTCGGCGACCACCGCCCGCACCTGCTCCACGTCCCAGCCCGCGCACATATTGGTCAGGTGGGTCCGCATCCGTTCCATCTGGTCGTGGTCGGCGCCCGCGAGCAGGAAGAGGAACTGGGCGTAACTGCTCTTGAGTACGGATCGCCGATTGATCAGGCCCTGATCGAAAAAGGGCTTACTGAACGCGAGCGTGCTCGACTTTGCGATGATGGTCTTGTCCAGGTCGAAGAACGCCGCGACCCGGCCGTTCTCGGGCTGTCTGTTCGCCTCTGCGGTCACAGAATCCAGGATAGAGCCCCCGGGTGACTGTGGTGTCTGGGCGCTCCGCGGGCTCCGCGCCTCGGGATCCGAGCGGGATTCTCAGTGTTCATTTTCGGATCGCGAACCGGAAAGTTGAATTTGCAAACTCGGATCGCGGCGGGTGTAGTATCAAAAACACCTGGACTTGATCTGGGTGTGTTCAGCCCGACCCCCCGGGGCTGAACTCTGAAGACCCCCGCCTCCTCCCCCCCTGGCGGGGGTCTTCCTCCATTTCTGGCCCATTCGGGCCGCACCCTCTCCGGCCCTCCGCGGTCGTCTCTTTCGCCGGTTGTCGACGCCGGAGTGGTTCGCGCGTACCGGAATCCATCCACAGGGCCGGTTCTGTCCACATTCGCCGATGACCCCCTTCTCTCGACCCGACCGAGCGCGCAGGCTCGCTCGGTATGGAACCTCCACAAGCATCGGGTGCCCCGCATCCGTCGAATGTTCACCCGGTCCTCGCGGTGCTCGAGGACGCCGAACTGTCCCTGAGCGTGCGGCGCGCCGCGGCCGCCGCCGACCGTGCGGTGGATGAACGGGTGCTCCCGATTCCCAGACAGGTGTGGGACGGTGCCGCCTCGATCGCGCTCGATCCGGCCGCCGCACGAGGCTGCGCAGCCGACGCGCTGCCGCGTCGGTCGGCCGTCCATGTGGTGTGCTCGGGCCCGCCCGGCCTCCCCGAATGGCAGGCCGCGGCCGCGATCGGGGCGGAGTCCGTGCTGGTCCTCCCTGCGGACGAACCGGCCCTCGTCGAATCGCTGGCGCAGCGCCGCGACCGCACCTCGGCGGGCGGCTCGGTGATCGCCGTGGTCGGCGGCAGCGGCGGGGCTGGGGCGTCCACGTTGGCCGCGGCGATCGCGCTGACCGGTCCCGTCCGGCGGGCCGGGAGTCGCGCACTGCTGGTGGACGCGGATCCGCACGGCGGCGGCCTCGACCTGCTGCTCGGCGTGGAGGGCAGGCCGGGACTGCGCTGGCCCTCGGTGGTCGTCGAGGGCGGACGGGTGTCCGCGACCGCCCTGCACGACGCCCTGCCAGACGCTGGTGCCGGGGTGGCGGTGCTGGCCTGCGGACGCGGCGGTGACTCCGGGCAGCCGTCCGCGGCGGCGATGAGGGCGATGATCGAATCAGGCTGCGGTGCGGGGGATCTCGTCGTCTGCGATGTCGGTAGGGGGCTCGGTGATCTTGCGGGCGCGGTTCTCGATCTGGCCGACCTGGTGGCGATCGTGGTGCCCGCCCAGGTGCGGTCTGCGGCGGCCGCCGAATCGGTGGTGGCCTCGGTGCGAACCAGGAACCCGAACATCGGTGTGGTGGTGCGTGGTCCGGCACCCGGCGGGCTGCGGGGCCGGGACATTGCCGAGCTGCTCGGGCTCCCGGTCCTCGCGGCGATGCGGCCACAGCCGCGCCTGGCCGCTGCCCTCGAACGCGGCGGTCTGAGGCTACGCAGGCGATCGCCACTGGCCGCGGCCGCGCTGGCGATCCTCGACCTGCTCGAGGCGGGCGCCGGGCGGCGGGCCGCATGAGCTCCCTGGTCTCGCCCGAACTGCTGGATCGGGTTCGGGAGCGATTGTCGCGAACGTCGGCGCAGCCAAGTCCCGCGACGGTGGCCGCAGCGATCCGAGCGGAGGCATCGGGGGTGCTCGGCGACACCGACCTACTGGACGCCCTGCACGTCCTGCAGACCGAACTGACCGGGGCAGGCGCGCTGGAACCGCTTCTGGCGCAGCCGGATGTCTCCGACGTCCTGGTCACGGCGCCCGACCGGGTATGGGTGGACAGGGGCTCCGGACTCGAGCCTGCCCCGGTCTGCTTCGCCGACGAGGCCGCGGTGCGGCGACTGGCTCAGCGGCTCGCGCTGGCGGCGGGACGGCGACTCGACGACGCTCAGCCATGGGTCGACGGCCGGCTCCCCGCGGCGCCGCGCGCCGGGTTCGGGGTTCGGCTGCACGCGGTGCTCGCCCCGCTCGCGCAGGGCGGGACCTGTGTGTCGCTGCGGGTGCTGCGGCCCGCGACTCAGGGGCTCGACGCGCTCCACTCGGGTGGGACGGTACCCGCGGACGCGCTCGAACTACTCGTGCGGATCGTCGCCGCCCGACTGGCGTTCCTGGTCGTCGGTGGGACCGGGGCGGGCAAGACCACCCTGCTCGCGGCGCTGTTGGCGCAGGTCGATCGCCGCGAGCGCATCGTCTGCGTGGAGGATGCCGCCGAGCTGGCCCCGACCCACCCGCACGTGGTGCGGCTGGTCGCCCGCGCCCCGAACGTCGAGGGCGTCGGGGAGGTGACCGTCCGCCAACTGGTGCGGCAGGCGCTGCGGATGCGGCCGGACCGCATCGTGGTCGGGGAGGTGCGCGGCGCTGAGGTGGTGGACCTGCTCACCGCGTTGAACACCGGTCACGACGGCGGCGCGGGCACCGTGCACGCGAACTCGCCGGAGGAGGTGCCCGCCCGGCTGGAGGCACTCGCGGCGCTCGGCGGCCTGGACCGAGCCGCCCTGCACAGCCAGCTCGCGGCGGCGGTGCAGGTCGTTTTGCACGTGCACCGCGCGGCGGACGGCAGGCGCAGGCTCGCTCAGATCGGAGTGCTGGATCGGGACGAGCGCGGGCAGGTCAGCGTGGTGCCCGCCTGGACTCCCGCCGACAGGGGTTGTCCGGGGGCTGGTCGCCTCGCGGCCCTGCTCGAGCGTCGCGGCTTCGGGGTGGGGGCGTGATGATCGCGGCGCTGACGGTCGTCGCGCTCGCGCTGGTCGTCGCGCCGGGCACCCGCACGATGACGAGGCTGCGACCCCCGCGTCGCACGGAGCGTCTGCGCGGACAGGCGCGGGTGCGCGCGGCCGCGGTGATCGGACTCATTGGCGCCGTTGCGATCTGCGCGCCCACCGCCGGGCTCGCGGCGGCCGTCCTCGCGTTGACGACGGCACACCGACGCTCGCGCCGTCGACGGGAGCGTGCGCGCAACGCGGAACTGCGGGGGCTGCTCAGCTGCCTCGAGGCGGCGACAGGGGAGCTGCGGGTCGGAGCCCACCCGGCGAACGCCTGCACCACCGCGGCGCGGGAATCGAACGGTGCGGCGGCGGAGGCGTTCCGTGGTGCCGCGGCCCGCGCCCGGCTCGGTGGCAGCGCCGCCGACGGACTGCACGCCCCCGGGTGCGTAATCGGCGTGGAGCTGGAGCGGGTGGCCGCGGCGTGGCGGGTGGCCGATCGGCACGGCATCGCGCTGGCCGATCTGCTCGACGCGGTCCGCGTGGACCTGGTGGGGCGCATCAGGTTCCGGGACCGCGTCGAGGCTGGCCTGGCGGGGGCCAGGGCCACGGCGGCGGTGCTCGCCTGCCTGCCGGTGCTGGGGATCGCGCTGGGACAGCTGATGGGTGCGGGCCCGCTGCGCGTGCTGCTGTCCGGGGGACTCGGGGGACTGCTGCTGATCCTCGGCACGCTGTTCGTGTGCGCAGGCCTGCTCTGGACGGATCGGATCACCGGGCGGGTGACCGGGTGAGCGCCGTGGCCGCGGTGCTGCTCGCGACCGCCGCGCTCACCGCTCCCGGTGCAGGCTCGGCGGCGGGACGCCTGCGGGCGCCGCTGTCCGCGAGACCGGCGCGGGGGTACCGGCAGCGTCCCCGGGGCCGCGAGGCCGCCGACCCCATGGCGATCGCGGCCGGATTCGACCTGCTGGCCGCCTGCCTGCGATCGGGTATGCCCGTCGCCGCGGCGGCGGGGGCCGTCGCGGCGTCCGCTCCGGAACCGCTCGGGGGCGCTCTGGCCTCGGCCGCGAACCTGCTCGTTCTCGGTGCCGAGCCCGAGATCGCCTGGGAGCGCGCGGCGACGGATCCCGAGACGGAGGGACTCGCGCGGATGGCTCGGCGCTCGTCGCGGTCCGGCGCGGCCTTCGCCGATGCGGTCGCCGAATTGGCGGCGCAGCGCCGGCTCGCGATCGAGGACCGAGCGACCGCCGCGGCGGAACGGGCGGGCGTGCTGATCAGCGGTCCGCTCGGGCTCTGCTTCCTGCCCGCATTTCTCTGCCTCGGGATCGTCCCGGTGGTGGTCGGCCTGGCCACCCGGGTGCTGAGCGGGGGTGTGCTGTGAGGGACGAAACGTCCAGGACAACCCGTCGTGGAGATGCCGCGACGGTGACCGAGAAGGGGGAACATCATGGTGACCAAGGGGATTGGCGCGCTGCGCACCCGGCTGCTGCTGGCCGCGGCAGCGGAGGAGGGCATGTCGACGGCGGAGTACGCGATCGGCACGATCGCCGCGGCGGCGTTCGGGGCGGTGCTGTACTCGGTGGTGACCGGAGACTCCATCGTCGCTGCCCTGACCGGGATCATCGACAAGGCGCTGAACACCGCCGTGTGAACGATGCGGGCGCGGTGACGGTGGAGGCTGCCATCGCGATCGCCTCGATCACGGTGGTCGTGGTGCTGTGCCTGGGTTCCTTCCTCGCGGTGTCCGCGCATGTTCGGTGCGTCGACGCCGCGCGGGAGGCGGCCAGGCTCGTCGCACGCGGCGACCGGGCGGAGGCGATCCCCGCGGCGCAGCGGGTGGCTCCTCGGGGCGCACGCATCACGGTGCGGGAGGACGGTGGGTTTGCCATCGCGGTGGTTCGGGCCGGGGTGCCACTGCTACCCGCGCTCGACATCTCGGCGGAAGCGGTTGCCGCCACAGAGGACTCGGCCGCGACGGACCTCGACACCGCCGGTTCCGGCCCTTCCGGCTCAGCTCCGGATCAGGCGCCGTCCGGAGGTGGCAGGTGAGGGACGACCGCGGATCGGCAACCGTCCTCGCGTGCTGGGCGATGCTCGCGCTGATCGCGGTGGCGGCGTTGGTGATCCATCTCGGCTCGGCGGTGTCGGCGCGGCACCGGGCCCAGTCGGCCGCGGACCTGGCGGCGCTCGCGGCCGCGGCGGCACTCGAGCACGGCGGCGAGGCGGCCTGCGCATCGGCCGCCACGATCGCCGGACGGATGCGCGCGTCGGTGCGCGACTGCCGGGTCGAGGGGTGGGACGTGGTGGTGACCGTCGGAGTGCGGTTGCCGCTGCCCGCGGTCGTCGGCGGGGATGCGGTCGCCGCGGCCAGGGCGGGTCCTGTGCTGTAGCCGCCGGACCGTGGCGGGCAGAGCGTGAAGACGTGTGGGGCGGGCGGCGTCGGCCCTGGCTCATCGTGAACCGTTCGACGGGTCGAGCGCGTTTCGCCGGGTGCGGCAATGGCCGGTGGCAGGATTCGCGGTGTGATCACCACTAGTCGGGCTTCGTCGCGGCTACACACCTGGCTCCTCGAGGACGTCACCGAGGAGCCGGCCGGGCACCAGGGTCCGTTCCGGGTGGCGCCGAAGCCGGAGCACAAACACCCGTGGTGGAAGGTGATGTGCCTGACCGGCGTCGACTACTTCTCCACCCTCGGCTATCAGCCGGGCATCGCCGCGCTGGCCGCGGGCGTGCTCTCGCCGCTGGCCACCCTGGTCCTGGTCGCGTTGACGTTGTTCGGTGCTCTGCCGGTGTATCGCCGTGTCGCGCAGGAGAGCCCGCGCGGCGAGGGCTCGATCGCCATGCTGGCCCGACTGCTGCCGAAGTGGGGCGGGAAGATCTTCGTCCTGGTCCTGCTGGGGTTCGCGGCGACCGACTTCATCATCACCATGACGCTGTCGGCGGCCGACGGCGCCGCACACGTCGTGGAGAACCCGTTCGCCCCCGCCGCCCTGCACGGCGAGAATCTGTGGGTCACCCTGGTGCTGTTGGCGCTGCTCGCGGCGGTGTTCCTCAAGGGCTTCTCCGAGGCGATCGGGATCGCGGTCACCCTGGTCGCGGTGTACCTGGCGCTGAACCTGGTCGTGGTCGTCGTCGGGGCGTGGCATGTGGCGACGGCGCCGTCGGTCGTCACGGACTGGACCGCGGCCATGACCACCGAGCACGGCAGCCCGTGGATGATGATCGCGATCTCGCTGCTGGTCTTCCCGAAGCTCGCACTCGGCCTCTCCGGATTCGAGACCGGGGTCGCGGTGATGCCGCAGATCGAGGGCGATCCGACCGACACCAGGACCGCGCCGCGCGGCCGGATCCGCGGCGCCCGGCACCTGCTGACCACCGCCGCGCTCATCATGAGCGGCTTCCTCATCGTGACCAGCTTCCTCACCACCGTGCTGATCCCGGCGGACGAGTTCAAGGCCGGGGGACAGGCGAACGGCCGCGCACTGGCCTACCTCGCCCACGAGTACCTCGGCAGCGTCTTCGGAACCGTGTACGACGTGAGCACCATCGCGATCCTCTGGTTCGCGGGCGCCTCGGCCATGGCTGGCCTGCTCAACCTGGTCCCGCGGTACCTGCCCCGGTTCGGCATGGCACCGAACTGGGCGAGGGCGGTGCGGCCGCTGGTGCTGGTGTTCGCCGTCATCGCGTTCGGCATCACCTGGTACTTCGACGCCAGCGTCGACGCGCAGGGCGCCGCCTACGCCACCGGGGTCCTGGTGCTGATCACCTCAGCCGCCGTCGCGGTGACGCTGTCGGCGTTGCGGCGAGGCCAGCGGCGCAAGGCTTTCGGTTTCGGGGTGGTCGCCGCGATCTTCGTGTACACCACCCTCGCCAACATCTTCGAGCGTCCCGAGGGCCTGCATCTGGCGATCCTGTTCATCCTCGCGATCCTGATCGTCTCGTTCGCGTCCCGGTTCTCGCGGGCCTTCGAGCTGCGCGCCACCTCGGTGAGCTACGACGCGACCGCGGAGAAGTTCCTCGAGGAGGCGGCGCGGGGGACGATCCGGATCGTCACCCACGACGTGGATCGCCGCGACTCGGAGGAGTACAAGGAGAAGGAGTCCGATCAGCGGCTGGAGAGTCACATCCCCGCAGGCGAGCCGATCCTCTTCCTCGAGGTGAACGTGACCGACTCGTCTGAGTTCGCCACTGATCTACGGGTGCACGGACGCGAGCGCGACAAGTACCGGATCCTGTGGGTCAACAGCGCGGCCATTCCCAATTCGATCGCCGCGATCCTCCTCGACATCCGCGATCGGACCGGGTCCATCCCGCACGTGTACTTCGAGTGGACGGAGGGCAATCCGGTGACCAACCTGCTGCGATTCCTGTTCATCGGGCAGGGCGAGGTCGCGCCCGTCACCCGGGAGGTGTTGCGGCGCGCCGAGCCCGACGTGTCCCGTCGACCGCACGTGCACGTCGGATAGGCTCGATCACCCCATGCGAGTCGACGGACGAGAGATCCCGGTCCAGGGCAGCCTGCTGCAGCCGTTGCGTCGGCGTACCAACGATCAGCTCCGCGTCGTGATCGCGGCGGTGTTCGTCGGCGCTGTGATCGCCACCTCGCTGATCACCCGGGGCCGCTGGGAGGCCGTGGAGAACTCGCTGTCGGACCTCATCGGCGTCGCCTCCGCGGAGGTGTCGACCCGGATCTACCTGCTGTACGGGGCCGCGATCCTGATCCTGCCGTTCGCGATCCTGGTCGGGCTCGTCCTGGGTCAGCGGTGGAAGCTGCTCGCGGGGTACGCGACCGCGGGACTGCTCGCCGTCGTCGCGCTGTCCATCACCGGGACCGGGCTGTCCGCGCCGAAGTGGCACCTCGATCTCGACGGGCACCTGGACACCTTCCTGTCGCAGTTCCTCGACGACCCGCGGTGGATCGCGATGCTGGCCGCCATGCTGACCGTGTCCGGTCCGTGGCTGCCGGCCCGCTGGCGCCGGATCTGGTGGCTGCTGCTGCTGGCCTTCGTACCCATCCACCTGTTCGTCAGCGCCGTCGTCCCCGCCCGCTCGATGCTGGGGCTGACCGTCGGGTGGCTGATCGGGGCGCTGGTCGTGTTGTTCGTGGGCACTCCCGCGCTCGAGGTCCCCGTCGATCTCGCGGTCCGCGCGCTCGGCAGGCGTGGACTGAGGGTGGACGCTCTGTCGGTGCTCAGCCCCGCCGGTTCGGGTCCCCTCGTGCTCTCCGCGCAGTGCAGCGAGGGCAGCCGGAAGATCGACCACCTCGGAATGGATCTCCGGAAGGCCGGCGCCGACGACACCGTCGTCCTCGAACTCTTCGGGCCGCATCAGCGGAGCGAGGGCGCCGTCCGACAGGTCTGGCACTGGCTCACCTTCCGCACCGCGGAGACGCCCGCGCCGTATGCGTCGCTGCGCCGGGCGGTCGAGCACCGGGCACTGATGTCGACCGCGGTCGGGCGGATGGGACTGTCCTCCAGCCTGGCGGTCGCGGTGTCCCCGCTCGAGCGTGGCTGGATGCTCTACGCGCACTCGGCGCCTTCGGGTACTCCCCTCGAACAGGCGGACCCCGCACATCTCGAGGCGGCCTGGTCCGGTCTGCGGATACTGCACGTGAATCAGGTCGCGCACGGCGACCTTCGCCCGGACAATCTCAGGATCAACGGCGACCGAGTGCATTTCGAGGGCTTCGCGCACTCGGAGGTCGGCGCGTCGGACGCGCAGCTCGAGTCGGATATCGCCCAGCTGCTGTTGACCACCGGCGCGCGGTTCGGAGCGGAACGGGCGGTGCGCGCCGCGATCGGGGCGCTGGGGGAGGGCGAGGTCCTCGCCGCGTCGGGCCGACTGACGAAGGCGGCGATGCCCAGGCGGCTGCGCAACGCGTTGCCGGAGGCGGACGCGCTGATGTCGGCCACCCGGCATCAGGTCCGGACCCAGACCGACTCCGAGGTGATCAAGACCGAGCAGGTCACCCGGTTCAGTCGGAACCAGATCATCCAGCTGGTCCTGTTGATCGGATTGGTCTACGTCGCATACCCGTTCGTCAGTCAGGTGCCCACCTTCCTCACTGAGCTGCGGACCGCCAACTGGTGGTGGGCGCTGCTCGGTCTGGTGGTGTCGGTGTCGAAGTACATCGGGACGGCGGTGGCGCTGTGGGCCTGCGCCTCGGAGTCCGTCCGGCTCAAGAACCTGGTGATCATGCAGTTCGCCAACACCTTTGCGGCCACCACCACGCCAGCCGGGGTCGGCGGACTCGCGCTGAGCGTGCGGTTTCTGCAGCACAACGGGCTCGGTGGGGTGCGGGCGACCGCCGCCGTCGCTCTGCAGCAGACGGTCCAGGTGGTCACCCACGTCGGGCTGCTGATCGTCTTCAGCGTGGCGGCGGGAAAGAGCGCGGACCTGTCCAACTTCATCCCGAACGCGACGATCATCTACCTGGTGGTCGGTCTCCTCTTCGGGGTGGTCGGGGCGTTCATGATCGTGCCCAGTCTGCGGCGCTGGTTGATCGACGAGCTGCGCCCCCAGATTGCGGACGTGACCACCGAGCTGCTGGATCTGGCCCGCGACCCGGGACGGTTCCTACTCATCGTTGGTGGCTGTGCGGCCACCACTCTCGGTGCCGCGCTTGCCCTCTGGGCGAGCGTCGAGGCGTTCGGCGGCGAGGTCAGCTTCGTCACCGTCACCATCGTGACGATGATCGGCGGCACGCTGGCCTCCGCGGCGCCGACCCCCGGCGGCGTCGGCGCGGTCGAGGCGGCGTTGATCGGTGGTCTCGCGGCCTTCGGTGTACCCGCCGCGGTCGCGGTGCCGTCGGTGCTGCTCTACCGGGTGCTCACCTGCTGGTTGCCGGTGTTCGCCGGCTGGCCGATCCTGCGGTGGATGCAGAAGACCGACCTCATCTGATCCGACCCGACCCCCGCCGGACCTCCCCAATGTCACACCGGTTCGCTTGAGCCGAACGAATGTGACATTGGGGAGGTCACGGAAGTCACGGAGGTCACGGAGGTCACGGGTGGGTCAGGGGGCGAGGGCGCCGACCACCGCCGACAGCAGCCGGACGGCGCCGTCCTTGTCCAGCGGGTCGTTGCCGTTGCCGCACTTGGGGGACTGCACGCAGGACGGGCACCCGGCCAGGCACTCGCAGGACGCGATCGCGTCCCTGGTGGCGCGCAGCCACCGCAGCAACTCGGCATGCCCACGGTCGGCGAACCCGGCGCCGCCCTGATGGCCGTCGTAGACGAACACCGTCGGCAGGCCGGTGTCCTGATGCACGGCGGTCGACACCCCGCCGATGTCGCCGCGGTCGCAGGTCGCCACCAGCGGTAGCAGTCCGATCGCGGCGTGCTCGGCGGCATGCAGTGAGCCGGGGAAGCGGTCCGCGGTGATGCCCACCCGTTCCATCAGTTCCTGTGTCACCGTGTACATCACGGCGCGGGTGCTCAGGCGCTGCGGCGGCATGTCGAGCTCGATCGAGTCGAGGACCTCGCCGGACGGCAGCCGCCGGAGGTACCCCACCACCTGGTGGGTGACCTCGACCTCGGTCAGCGCCACCGTGACGGGGCCGTGGTCGGTGTGTTCGAGGACCGAGGTGATGACGATCTCGGTGGTCTCGCGCGCCGAGGTGCTCCACTCGGGGGTCTCGGCATGCACCAGCGCCAGGCCCTCGTCCAGGTCGAGCATGTCCACCACGAAGGACTCGCCCTGGTGCAGGTGCACCGCACCCGGGTGGGCGGTGGCGGGTGCGCGGCCGCCGTCGACAGTGCCGAGCATTCGGCCGGACTCGGCGTCGACAATGGCGACCTGTTTGCCGATTCCACCCCGAATATCCACGGACGCATGCGGGTTCGAGTCTGCGGTGACGAACCAGCCGTGCGCGCGGCGCCGGATCAGCCCCTGCTCGGCGAGCCGGGTGAGCAGCTCGACGGCGCCGAACTGCTCGACCTCGGCATCGCTGAGCGGAAGTTCCATCGCGGCGCACAGCAGCTGCGGGCCGAGAACGTAGGGGTTCGACGGATCGGTGACGGTGGCCTCGACCGGCTTGTCCAGCAGCGCGGCCGGGTGGTGCACCAGGTACGTGTCGAGCGGATCGTCGCGGGCCACCAGCACCACCAGCGAGCCCTCGCCGCGGCGGCCGGACCGCCCTGCCTGCTGCCAGAACGAGGCAACGGTGCCGGGGAAGCCCGCCACCACGACCGCGTCCAGGCCGGCGATGTCGACCCCGAGTTCGAGGGCGTTGGTGGTCGCGGCGCCGAGCAGGGTGCCGTCCGCCAGCGCGGTCTCCAGCTCGCGGCGGTCCTCGGCCAGATAGCCCGCCCGGTAGGCGGCGACCCGTTCGGTCAGGTCCGGGGCAGCTTCCGCCAGTAGCCTTTTGGTGCCCATCGCGGTCAGCTCGGCGCCGCGGCGTGAGCGGACGAAGGTCAGGGTGCGGGCGCCCTCGATCATCAGGTCGGCCATGATCCGGGCGGCCTCCGACCCTGCGGCGCGGCGGACAGGGGCGCCGTTCTCCCCGGTCACCTCGGCCAGCAGCGGGGGCTCCCAGAGTGCGACGGTCCGCGGGCCGTGCGGTGAGCCGTCGACCGTGACCTCCTCGCAGGGAGCCCCGATCAGCCGGGACGCCGCTGCCCCCGGCGCCGCGGTGGTGGCGCTGGCGAGGATGAACACCGGGTCGGCGGCATAGCGACGCGCGATTCGCCGCAGTCGGCGCAGGACCAGTGCCACATTGGAGCCGAAAACTCCTCGATAGGAATGGCATTCGTCGATCACCACGTAGCGCAGATTCCGGAAGAAGTGCGCCCAGCGCTGGTGCGAACGCAGCATGCCGACGTGCAGCATGTCGGGGTTGGTGAAGACCCAGCGCGAGTTGGCCCGCACCCACTGGCGTATCTCGGCGGGTGTGTCACCGTCAAAAGCGTTGGGGTAGACGGTCGCGAGCGATTCGGCCTGCTCGGTGAGCGCGATCGTGGCCCGGATCTGGTCGGCCCCGAGGGCCTTGGTCGGGGCCAGGTAGAGGGCGGTCGCGCGCGGATCCTCTGCGAGCGCGGTGAGGATGGGCAACTGGTAGGCCAGTGACTTTCCGGACGCGGTTCCGGTCGCGACCACGACATGAGAGCCCGCCGCCGCGAGCGAGGCCGCGGCCTCCTGGTGCGTCCACGGCAGGGGGATTCCGTTCCCGCGCATGGCATTGACGACATCGGGGTGAATCCATGATGGCCATTGCGTGAACCGGGACTCGCGGGCGGGCAGTTCGGCGACATGGGTGAGCGGATCCTCGCCGCGTGGGGTGCCCGCCAGTACCCGGTCGAGCAGGGACTGCCCGTAGCTCGCTGCCGCGGCCGGTTGGCTCACTGATAACTCCGAGTTCGTTGGTTGGCCGCGTACACGTCCCTGTTCACCTGGGGTTTTGATGGTACTTGCCGGGAGGTGTTTAACACTGTGCAGCCCTTGTCAATACCGGACGCGCGTCCAATTGAGCTGTTACCGACGGGTAATCGGAAGCGTGATCATTTCTTTATGACCATTGTTGGATTTCGACTGTTGCCATCGCGCGAACCATGATTGACTCCTATGCGGTCGCAGCTTCTGTGTTCGTGTACGCGCTCGCAGGATCGATGTTGCGAGCGCGGTGCGTGATGCATTTCCTGAGGGGGAAATCAGCGGTACAGCGGTCGGAACCGGCCCGGTGGACTGTTGACTGCTGTTCACCGAATCCGGTGTTAGAAAGTGAAGGATAAGCATGGCACAGGGCACTGTGAAGTGGTTCAACGCGGAGAAGGGCTTTGGCTTCATCGCCCCCGAGGACGGCTCTGCTGACGTCTTCGTCCACTACTCCGAGATTCAGGGCAGCGGATTCCGCACGCTCGAGGAGAACCAGCGCGTCGAGTTCGAGGTCGGTCAGGGCACCAAGGGTCCCCAGGCCACCGGCGTTCGCGCGGTCTGATTCATTCGTTCCTCGAAACGGATCAACTCGTCCCCCAGCACCGCAAGGTGGTGGGGGACGAGTCGTTTGCGCCGGGGCCGCGCACCGACGGGGTCGTGTCAGGCTCGGGTCGGGCGGCCGGATTGGCCTACTGTCCTCTTGTGAACCAGCTGTCCTTCTTCTCCGCGGAGGCGGTGCCGCCCGCGGTATCGGACCTGAGCGGGCTGCTGGCCGCTCAGGGGCAGGTCTCCGCGGGCGCAGGCCGGGCCAGGGTGTCGGTCGTCGTCGACGCGCCGTGGCGGGCGGACGCCGTCGCCGAGCTGATCGAGGAGGCAGGCCTGGCCGCCGAGATCACCCGATCCGACGAGGGCAGCCCGCTGGTCCGGACCGGGTCGGTGCCCGAGCTGGTCGCGCTCGCGGCGCAATGGACCAAGGGTGCGGTCAAGGCCGTGCCTGCGGGCTGGATCCCGGACTCGCGTGCCCTGCGGGCCTGGGTGCTGGCCGCGGGCCGGTCCGAGAGTGAGGGAGACCGGTTCGTGCTCGGGCTGGACCCGCACGCCCCCGACACCCACCCGGTGCTCGCCCAATCGCTGATGCGGGCCGGGATCGCACCCACCCTCATCGGTACCCGTGGGGCAGGCCCCGGGCTCCGGATCGTGGGGCACAAGCGGCTGATGCGGCTGGTCGAAAACGTCGGACAGGCACCCGACCGGCAGGAGGCGCGCGAGGCCTGGCCGCAGGTGTAGAACAGTCGACACGGGATTGATCTGCAAGGATGGGTACGCGGTGTGTCACTGTAGTGACTGACGTGATCGCCGATTCGAGTCGAGGAAGGTGCAGGCAGCAAGGTGGCAGCTCGGGAGAAGGACACGGCGGGCGACAGCCCCGCCACAGCCGACCAGACGCGCCGTCTCGTGATCGTCGAGTCGCCGACCAAGGCCAGGAAAATTGCCCCCTACCTGGGCAAGAACTATGTCGTCGAGGCGTCGGTCGGTCACATTCGCGACCTCCCCCGGGGCGCGGCGGACGTGCCGGCCAAGTACAAGGGCGAGGCCTGGGCCCGGCTCGGCGTCAACGTCGACCACGACTTCGAACCGCTCTATGTGGTGAGCCCGGACAAGAAGGCGAAGGTCGCCGAGCTCAAGAGTCTGCTCAAGGACGCCGACGAGCTCTATCTCGCCACCGACCCCGACCGCGAGGGCGAGGCCATCGCCTGGCACCTGCTCGAGACGCTCAAGCCGAAGATCCCGGTCCGCCGGATGGTCTTCCACGAGATCACCAAGCCGGCCATCCTCGCGGCCGCGCAGGACACCCGCGACCTCGACCAGGACCTGGTCGACGCGCAGGAGACCCGACGCATCCTCGACCGGCTCTACGGCTACGAGGTCAGCCCGGTGCTGTGGAAGAAGGTCATGCCGAAGCTCTCGGCAGGCCGCGTGCAGTCGGTGGCCACCCGCGTGATCGTGCAGCGCGAGCGCGAGCGGATGGCCTTCCGGTCCGCCGAGTACTGGGACATCTCCGCCACCCTGGACGCGGGCGCCGAGGCCAACCCGCGCAGCTTCGGCGCGCGACTGGTCAGCGTCGACGGCAGCCGGGTCGCAGCGGGCCGCGACTTCGGGGCCGACGGACAGCTGAAGTCGACCGGCGTCACGGTGCTGGACGAGGGCTACGCCCGCCGCCTGGCCGAGGCGTTGCACGGCACCGATCTCACCGTCTCGTCCGCCGAGGACAAGCCGTACACCCGCAAGCCGTACGCGCCGTTCATGACCTCGACGCTGCAGCAGGAGGCGGCACGCAAACTGCGCTTCACTTCCGAGCGCACGATGCGGACCGCGCAGCGGCTGTACGAGAACGGCCACATCACCTACATGCGTACCGACTCGACCACGCTGTCGCCGTCGGCGATCGCCGCGGCCAGGGCGCAGGCCACCGAGCTGTACGGCGCCGAGTACGTCAGCCCGTCGCCGCGGCAGTACACGCGCAAGGTGAAGAACGCGCAGGAGGCGCACGAGGCGATCCGCCCCGCGGGCGACGTCTTCGCCACCCCGGGGCAGCTGCACTCGCAGCTGGCCACCGACGAGTTCAAGCTCTACGAGCTGATCTGGCAGCGCACCGTCGCCTCGCAGATGGCGGACGCGCGGGGCACCACCCTGACGCTGCGGATCACCGGCATCGCGGGCACCGGCGAGGAGTGCACCTTCTCCGCATCGGGCCGCACGATCACCTTCGCGGGCTTCCTCAAGGCGTACGTCGAGAGCGTCGACGAGGAGGCCGGCGGCCAGTCCGACGACGCCGAGTCGCGGCTGCCGGTGCTCGTCGCCGGGCAGGCCGTCACCGCCACCAAGCTGGACCCGGACGGCCACACCACGAACCCGCCGGCCCGCTACACCGAGGCCAGTCTGATCAAGACCCTCGAAGAGCTGGGAATCGGTCGCCCGTCTACGTATTCGTCGATCATCAAGACGATCCTCGACCGCGGCTACGTCTACAAGCGCGGCAGTGCCCTGGTGCCATCCTGGGTGGCGTTCGCCGTGATCGGGTTGCTGGAGGCGCATTTCGGCCGGCTGGTCGACTTCGACTTCACCGCCGGCATGGAGGACGACCTCGACGAGATCGCCGGCGGACGCGAGCAGCGTGGAAACTGGTTGTCCAGCTTCTACTTCGGCGGCGAGCACGGGGTGGAGGGCTCGGTCGCCCGCTCCGGCGGACTCAAGAAGATGGTCGGCACCAACCTCGAGGACATCGACGCCCGCGAGGTGAACTCGATCCGGCTCTTCGCCGACTCCGAGGGCCGCGACGTCGTGGTGCGGGTCGGCCGGTTCGGCCCGTATCTCGAGCGCATGGTCATCAATCCCGATGACCCCGAAGGGGATCCGGTCTCGCAGCGCGCAAACCTGCCCGACGATCTGCCGCCGGACGAGCTGTCTCCCGAGTACGCCGAGAAGCTGTTCGCCACCCCGCAGGACGGCCGCAAGCTGGGCGTCGACCCGCTGACCGGGCACGAGATCGTCGCGAAGGAGGGACGTTTCGGTCCCTACGTCACCGAGATCCTGCCCGAGCCGGAGCCCGAGCCGGAGCCGGACATCGTGCCGGTCCCGACGGCCGAGGGTGAGGGTGCCGTCCAGACCAAGGCGCCTGCCAAGAAGGCGGCCGCGAAGAAGTCCGCGAAGAAGGCTGCGGGCCCGAAGCCGCGGACCGGCTCGCTGCTCAAGTCCATGGACGTGGCGACGGTGACGCTCGAGGACGCGCTGCGGCTGCTTTCGCTGCCACGCGTGGTCGGCGTCGACCCGGAGTCGAAGGAAGAGATCACCGCGCAGAACGGCCGCTACGGCCCGTATCTGAAGAAGGGCACCGATTCTCGTTCGTTGGAGAACGAGGAGCAGATGTTCACGGTGTCCCTCGAGGACGCGTTGAAGATCTACGCGGAGCCCAAGCGTCGCGGGCGCACCGGGGCGGCGACGCCGCCGCTGCGGGAGCTGGGCAACGACTCGGCGACGGACAAGCCGATGGTGATCAAGGACGGCCGGTTCGGTCCGTACGTCACCGACGGCGAGACCAACGCGAGCCTGCGTAAGGACGACGACGTCGCGACCATCACCGACGAGCGTGCCTCGGAACTGCTCGCCGACCGTCGCGCGCGTGGCCCGGTGAAGAAGAAGGCCGCCGCGAAGAAGGCGCCTGCCAAGAAGGCCGCGGCGAAGAAGACCGCTGCCAAGAAGGCGCCCGCCAAGGCGGCCGCGAAGAAGGCCGCCGCCAAGAAGTCCTGACGGCCCCGGACTGACGTTTCGGACGCCCACCGGGAACTGTCGGGCCCGACCGCTAGGCTCGGCCCGTGGCGGGAGTATTCGATCGACTGGTCGGGCAGGAGCACGTCGAGGTCGAGCTGACCGGTGCCGCGTGGGCGGCCAGGGGCGGCGTCGCCTCGGCGGGCTCTTTGATGACCCACTCCTGGCTGTTCACGGGTCCGCCCGGCTCCGGCCGCTCGGTCGCGGCGTTGTGCTTCGCCGCCGCGTTGCAGTGCACGGGCGACGGCGAGCCCGGGTGCGGGCAGTGTCACGCCTGCACCACCACGATGGCCGGCACCCACGGCGACGTGCGCCGGGTGATCCCCGAGGGCCTGAGTATCAGCGTCGCCGAGATGCGTGCGATCGTGCAGACCGCGGCGCGCAGGCCCAGCACAGGGCGCTGGCAGGTGGTGGTGATCGAGGACGCGGACCGGCTCACCGAGGGCGCCGCCAACGCCCTGCTCAAGGTCGTCGAGGAGCCGCCGGAGCGGACGGTGTTCCTGCTGTGCGCGCCGTCGGTGGACCCGCAGGACATCTCGGTGACGCTGCGGTCTCGGTGCAGGCACGTGGCGCTGGTGACCCCGTCGGTGGAGGCGATCGCCGGGGTGCTGCGCGAGCGCGACCAGCTCGACGCCGACGCCGCCCTGCTGGCCGCCTCGATCAGCGGCGGCCATGTCGGCCGCGCCCGAAGGCTGGCGACGGACGAGGAGGCGCGGGCGCGACGCAGCAAGGCGCTGGGCATCGCGTCCGCCGCGACCCGCCCGGCAACCGGATACGCGGCCGCCGACGAGCTGGTCCGGGCCGCGGAGGCCGAGGCCAAGGAGATGAGCGCGGCCAGGGACGAACGGGAGACCGAGGAGCTGCGCACCGCCCTCGGCGCGGGCGGCACCGGCAAGGGCGCGGCCGGGGCGCTGCGCGGGTCGGCAGGCGCGCTCAAGGACCTCGAGCGCAGGCAGAAGTCCCGCGCCACCAGGACCGGTCGCGACAGCCTGGACCGGGCCCTGATGGACCTGGCCGGGCTGTACCGGGACGCGCTGGCGGCGGCTATGGGGTCGTCCGCACAGCCGAACCACCCGGACAAGGCGGACCAGGTGCGAAAGATGGCCGCGGCGGGCAGCCCCGAGGCGTTGCTCCGGTGCGTTGAGGCGGTGCTCGAGTGTCGCGAGGCGCTCGCGACCAACGTCAAGCCCCGGTTCGCGGTCGCGTCGATGGTGGCCAAGCTGGGTGCCGAGCTGAAGTAGCGGGGGCCGTTTTCGCATCCGCGGGATGAGCCGCTAGACTCCCTCTGGCTCGACCGCGAGGTCGGGCACGCCGCCTTAGCTCAGTCGGTAGAGCATTTCACTCGTAATGAAAAGGTCAAGAGTTCGATTCTCTTAGGCGGCTCCATTCGAAGGCCCCTCACCCGCGTCAGCGGGGGAGGGGCCTTTCGAGTTTCGCGCTCGATGCGGGAGACTCCTCACATGACCGCCCCTGCCGAGCCCGCGAAGTCCACCCGAGCATCGCGTCGCGTCGTGAGGGGAGCTGTGGTTGGCGCACTCATCGCCCTCGGGCTCGTCGCCGTCAACCGACTCCGCGCCCAGCAGTCGGTCACCTCGGCCCACTGGGACGACGACCCCATCGGCCCGGACGACCTGGCCGGATAGCTCAGTCGGTTACGGCGGCCAGCGCGTCGAACTCGCTGGCGTCGTGCGCGCAGATGATCGTGATCTCGTCGCCGTGCGCGGCGTGCAACTCGCGAACCCGGTGCTGGTTGGCGATTCGCGACCGTCGGTCCATCTCCATCGTGACCTGCATCGCCCGCAGCCCGGGCGGGCAGGACGGCGGGGTCAGCTTCTCGTCGGTGAAGTAGTAGCCGTCACCGGCGTGCAGGAACCATCCGCCGCCCGGGCGACGTACCGCCACCGCGCTGTGCCCGAAGGTGTGGCCGCGCAACGGCACCAGCAGGACGCCGTCGCCGACCGCCCGCACCGATTCGAAGCCGAACCACCGGTCGCCGTCCGCGCGGTGCTCGACCCAGTTCGGGCCGTGCGCCCACTGCTTCGCGCGGTATCGGGTCTTGTCGAGCATCTTGGTGCGGGCGCGGGCGGTCGCGAGCTCGTCGGCGTGCACGTGCACCCGGGCCCACGGAAAGTCGCCGAGCCCGCCCGCGTGGTCGCCGTCCAGGTGGGTGACCACGATGTCGCGGACGTCCGACGGGTCGTAGCCGAGCGCGCGCACCTGCGCGACGGCGGTGAGTGCGAGATCCATCCTGGCGCCGATCGACGTCACGAACAGCCGACCGAGGCGGCCGACCGGGTCGGCGACGTCCGCGCTGCCGAAGCCGGTGTCGACCAGGGTCAACCCGGCGGGTCCCTCGACGAGCAGGCAATGCGCGACCAGGCGCGACGGGGCCAGGGCAGGGATGCGACCGGCGGTGGGGCACATCGTCGCGCAGCTGAGGTGGTGGATGCGACCGCTCACGGACGTTCACTCTCCGGGCTGGTGGCGTCCGGCGCAAGGTCGGAGCCCGATGTCGGAGGCGTGCGGCATGCTGGGGTCCGTGATCAGACTGCCGAGAGACGCGCTCACACGGCGCTAGTCCGGGCCCCGATCCGTGGGTGCGGGCGCGCCGACCGTTTGTGCGGAGGCGTCTCACATGTCCCATACCGACAAGACCGACCCGATCGTCGTCAAGCTCTGGACCGGCGCCCTCAACGGCGTTGTCGTGCACGACCATCGCGACGGTCGCTGCGACCTGCCGCGCTCGATCGCCGAGGAGCGTGACAGGCCGACGCACGACTGCGGCGTCGAGCACCTGTACTCGGGCATCAACGCCTGTTGCTGTCCGTTGTGCAGGCAGCCGGCGCTGCGGCGCGCGGACAGGGCGTCGGCGCGGCTGCGCGACCGGATGGCGCGCGAATCCGCCCGGCGCGCCTGGAATTCCGGGGATCACGACGAGGCCGACGGGGTGCCGCCCCGGCCGCGGCGATGATCGAGCCGGAGCGCGCCCGACATCGGGTGCGCTCCGGCCCGGCCGGGTCACCGGGTGATGTGCTCCAGGATCACCGTGTGCACGTGGTGCGCCTTCTCCGTGCCGCGGAAGTCGGCCTCATAGGTCTGCTGGCCGATGTCCACGGCGATGCTGCTGGACGAAAAGAAATGTCCGGCCCACGATTTGTTGCTGAGAAAGGACACCGACCGGACATTCTTGTACGGAATTGACGTGATCGCGGTGCGGCTGCCGACGAAGCTCTTGTCCTGAATGACGAGGCGAAGATTGGTCAGCCCGATGAATCCGGTGCCTGCGCCGATGCAGTCGTAGACCGCGATGATCGTCTCGCCCTCGAGAATTGCCTGCTGGACCTGCTTCAGCTGATCCGACTTGTCGAATACCGGTTCGGCCATGCTCGTCTCCTTGGTCGCGGTTTCCGTCGGACCTCGAAATCTAGCCGTCGCGAACGGGCCGAACAAGCAAGGTGACAGGAAGTCGTTCCGGGCTATGGTTTGGGAACGGAATCACACCCTGCGGATAGGAAGTGGCGCCATGTCGGATCCGAATCAGCCCCAGCAGCCCGATCCCGCGCAGCCCGGTCAGACGCCACCCCAGCCCCAGTACGGCCAGCAGCCGCCGCAGTATGGGCAGCCGCAATACGGTCAGCCCCAGTACGGACAACCGCAGCAGGGTCAGCCGCAGTACGGCGCCCCGCAGTACCCCCAGCAGCCGGGCTATCCGCCGCCGGGCCAGCCGTACGGCAGCCCGCCGCCACCGGCATATCCCTACGCCTCGTGGTGGTCTCGGGTCGGCGCATACCTGCTCGACCGGATCGTGGTCCCGCTGCCTGGCTACCTCATTGCGGGTCTCGGGGCGTTGATCGCGTTCAAGGATTCGGAATCGGTCACGACCTACTCGGGTGACTATTACGGCCCCTATTCCGACACCGAGCTGACCAACGTCAACGGCGCCGGTATCGCCATCATGGTGGCCGGCATTCTGCTGGCGCTCGCGTTGCTGGTCTGGAACATGGTGTTCCGGCAGGGCAATACCGGGCAGACGCTCGGCAAGAAGTGGCTGGGCATCTCGGTGGTACGCGAGGCGGACGGACGGCCGCTCGGCCCCGGCATGGCCTTTGTGCGGTGGTTGATGCTCTGGTTCCTCGGCGACCTCTGTTTCCTGAACTTCCTTTGGCCGCTGTGGGATCCGCGACACCGGTGCTGGCACGACATGCTGCTCTCCTCGGTCGTGGTCAAGGGTGCCGTGGCGGTGCCGCGATGACGATGACGCGGTCAGGGATTCGGTCCCGCTCGATGCGTGCTCCGCTCGCCGTCGCGGCGGCGGGTCTCGGCGCGGCGATGCTGCTGTACCTGCGTGACCCGCACCGCGCAGGCGCCTACGGGTTCTGCCCGTTTCACGTGGTGACCGGTTGGTGGTGCCCGGGTTGCGGCGGGCTGCGCGCGGTGAACGACCTCACCCACGGGGACGTGGTCGCCTCGCTGTCGAGTAACGCGGCGATCCTGCCGCTCGTCGTGGTGTTGACGGTGGCGTGGATGCGCTGGGTGTCGCGGCGGTGGAGGGGGGTCGACGATCGGATGATCGTGCTCGGACGGTCTGCCACCGCTGCGATACTGGTGGTGCTCGCGGTGTTCACCGTGGTGCGCAACACCCCATGGGGAGCGGGGCTCGCCCCGACGTGACAGCGGAGCGGCGCTCGCCCAGGCGTCACGACGGTCCAGACTCGACCCGGAGGTTCCGATGGCAATGCAGATCTTTTCGGTGATCGTGATGGTGGGCGCGCTGATCGTGCTCATCCCGGTGGCGCGCCGGGTGTTCCGCAAGCACGACGACTGATCCGGCGCGTCCGGTCGACAGCGCGGCTCTGCTGGTCAATGCTCAGCTATGGCCGAATCGCTGAAGCATCGCGTACGGGAGAAGTTGCTGCGCCAGATCGCGGAGGACGGCGGCTATCCGTCCGAGCGTTCCGAGGGCAACGATCCGCGCCTGGTGGCGCTCGACGACGACCTCGCTGCCCTCGAGGAGGCGCTCGACGGCGATCCGGTGATCGAGCACCTCGCGGCCAAGTACTGGGTGCCCTGACCCCGCACCCGAAAAGTGACCCCTACCTGCGGCGGCGGCGCGTGCGACGGGTATAAATACATCTTGTGTCTAAGTTGCATTCGGCGTCAGAGGTCGTCTACCGCGAGGTGAAGGAGCGGATCCTGTCCGCGGCGCTGCCCGGCGGCGAGTTGATCAGCGAGGGCGAGATCGCCACCGAGATGGGTACCAGTCGCACCCCCGTCCGCGAGGCGTTCCTGCGGCTCGAGGCCGAGGGCTGGATGCGGCTCTACCCCAAGCGGGGGGCGCTGATCGTGCCCGTCGCCGACGGCGAGGCCGAGCACGTCGTCGCCGCGCGCCGGCTCGTCGAGACCGATGCGGTCCGCACCGTCGTCGCCGTCGAGACCGTCCGGACCGAGCTGGTCGCGGCCCTGCGCGCGAGCCTCGACACCCAGCGCGCGGCCGCCGCGGCGGGGGACGTCGACGGGTTCAGCGGGCTCGACGCCGACTTCCACCGGCTGATCGTCCGCGCGGGCGGCAACCCGCTGCTCGACACGTTCTACGCGGGCCTGCGCGAGCGGCAGCGCCGGATGACCGCGCGCTCGCTGGCCAGGGACCCGCTGCAGCTCGCCTCGATCATCGACGACCACACCGCGCTCTCGGACCTGGTCGAGGCCGCCGACGCCGACGGGTACGACGCCGCGGTGATCGTGCACATGCGGCGCGTGCACGGACTGCCGCTGTTGCAGGCCGGTGCCCGATGAGCCTGCAGGTCGAGGCCCAGTCCCGGCGGGTCGCGGCGACCGCCGACCGGCCGCAGAAGCGGTCCGGCGCGCCGTGGGCGCTGGTGTCAGCCGCGATGTTCGCCGTCGCGTGGGGCGGCAACGAGTTCACCCCGCTGCTGGTGATGTACCGGCTCGACCACGGCTACTCCGCGGTGGTGGTGGACAGCTTCCTGTTCGCGTACGTGTTCGGCATCGTCCCCGCCATGCTCATCGGCGGTCCGCTCTCCGACCGCCTCGGCCGACGGCCGGTGATGCTGCCCGCCCCGTTCATCGCGGCGGCCGGTTCCCTCGTGCTCGCCACCGGAGCCGACAGCTCCGCGCTGCTCATCGGGGGTCGCATCCTCAGCGGTATCGGACTCGGCATCGGCATGGCGGTCGGCGGCAGCTGGCTCAAGGAGTTGTCGACGGCGCCATGGGATCGGCGCGCAGGCGCAGGCTCCGGTGCCAGGCGGGCGGCGATGAGCCTGACGGCCGGGTTCGCCCTCGGCGCGGGTGCGGCGGGCGTGCTGGCGCAGTGGGCGCCGTGGCCGAGTGCGCTGGCGTACCTGGTGCACATCTCGATCGCGGTCGCGGCCGGGGTTGCCCTGTTCGCGACACCGGAGACCAGGGCCGCGGTTCCGGCCGACCGGCGCGTCCCCCTGCGCGAGGACCTGCGGATCCCGGCGGCGGGGCACCTGCGGTTCCGGTACGTCATCGCCCCGGTGGCGCCGTGGGTGTTCGGCGCGGCCAGCTGCGCCTACGCGGTGATGCCCGCGCTGATGGCCCCGCACAGCGGTGGTAGGCCGGTCGCGTTCTCCGCGCTGCTGTGCGTGGTCGCGTTGGCCGCGGGCTTCTCGATCCAGGCGCTTGGCAGGCGCATCGACACCCCGCACAGTGCCCGCGCCGTCGTGGTCGCGCTCACGATCCTGGTGGCGGGTATGGCGGTCGGCGCCGTCGCCGCTGACCGGTTGACGGTGCCGCTGGCGCTGGTCGCGGCCGCCGTGCTCGGCGGCGGGTACGGCATGGCGCTGGTGTCCGGGCTGCAGGAGATCCAGCGGATCGCGCGCCCCGACGACCTCGCCGGGCTCACCGCGGTGTTCTATTCGCTGACCTACATCGGGTTCGCGGTGCCCGCGGCGATGGCGCTGTGTGTGCAGACCTGGCCGACGGTGTTCAGCTATCCGATGCTGTTCGGGCTCGGCGCGGTCGTCGCCGCGGCCTCCCTGGTGCTGGTGCTGGTCAAGAGTCGATCGCACCTCCAGAACGGCGCCTAGCGCAGCGTGCGGTTGTGGAATCCATGGACTCCACACCCGCACCGCTGCGGCGAGGCCGCATCTACCCCGCGGGGTAGAACGGGGTCGAAACGCGGAGTCCGCCGAGATCGACCCCACTCGGGTGAGCGCCCACGCCAGGGGTGGACAGGGGGCCTAGGTTGGCGCTGCCGACGGTCGCGTTGAAGCTGTCGCTGGGGATCACTGCGGAGGCGACGCCCGCGCCCGCCGTCAGGACGAAGGCTGCTGCGACGAGGGCCGTGGCGGTGCGGTTTCTGACTCTGGTCATGTTGGGCATTTCGAGAGCCTTTCGTGGCTGGTCGGGTGGTTACGGCGAGGGTGCCGGCGCCGTGAGGCGGCGCCGGCACCGGCCGCGGGTGGTGTACAGGCCGAGCAGAAACTCAGCAGAACCCCACAACGATGCAGCCGCCTGGGTTGACGATTTGACCGGCACCGGGGCTGAGCACCTGGGGGCCGCCCACGCCGACATTGAACGCATGATCGAAGATCCCGGCGGAGGCGACGCCCGCACCCGCGCCGAGGGCAGCGGCCGAGAGGGCGAGAGCGGCGAAAGTGCGCTTGATGGTGTTCGACATGTGAATCTCCTTGCTGGGTGGTGGTTTTGCTGACAGGACAAGAGTCCCGTGTCGGCACCCATCCCGGCTATCCACCACAGGAGGGAAACCCGTCACCACCCCGAGGCCATCGCAACTGTGCGCGTGTCTTACCCCGGTTGGGGTGTGACGCGCGCACGGGCGGCGGAGCCGCGCCTAGGGCATGGCTTTCTGGAACAGCCAGGCATCCCACAGCGGGCGCAGCGGCAGATCGGTGTAATGCGCCGCCAGGTCGGTGAATTCCTCGGTCGTGACGGTGCCGTGTCGGTGCTTGGCGGTCCACTGCCGAAGCAGGTTGAAGAAGGCCTCGTCGCCGAGCGTGGTTCGCAGCGCGTGCAGGGTCAGGGCGCCGCGCTTGTATACCCGGTCGTCGAACATCAGCTCGGGACTCGGGTCGCCGAGCATCAGGTCGTACGGCAGTCCGGTGAGGTTGCGGTGCGCCTGGGTCGCGATCTCGTGCGCCGACGGGCCGCCGGAGTTCTCCGACCACAGCCATTCGGCGTAGCAGGCGAAGCCCTCGTGCAGCCAGATGTCGCGCCACGACCCGAGCGTCAGGCTGTTGCCGAACCACTGGTGTGCCAGCTCGTGGGCCACCAGCCGTTCCGCGCTGCGCTTGCCGTCGCAGTGGTTCGCTCCGAACACCGAGATGCCCTGTGCCTCAATGGGAATCTCCAGCTCGTCATCGGTGACGACGACCGTGTACTCGGGGAAGGGGTAGGGGCCGAACAGCGCGGTGAAGGTCTCCATCATCTGCGGCTGCCTGCCGAAGTCGTGCTCGAACGCCGTCCGCAGCCGCGGCGGGAGCACGGCGTGCATTGGTACCGAATCGTGGTCGACGCGCCTGCGCTCGTAGTGGCCGATCTGGATGGTCGCCAGGTAGCTGGCCATCGGCTCGGTCTGCTCGTACACCCAGGTGGTGTGGCTGGCCCGGACCTGCTTGCGCACCAGCGTGCCGTTCGCCAGCGCGTAGTACGGCGAGTCGGTGGTGATGGCGATCTGGTAGCTGGCCTTGGAGCCCGGGTGATCGTCGCACGGGTACCAGGACCCGGCGCCGTTCGGCTGGCTGGCGACCAGCGCGCCCTCGGTCAGCTCCTCCCAGCCGACCTCGCCCCACAGGCTGCGGATCGGTTTCGGGGTGCCCGCGTACTGCACAGTGACCGACAGGGCGCCGCCAGCCGGGATCGGATGCGCCGGGGTGATCGTCAGCTTCCCGTGCTGGTGGGTGTACTTCGACGGCCGGGAACCGTTGACCGACACCTTCGTCACCGCCAGGCTCTGCGATAGGTCGAAGGCGAACTTCGGCCGGATCTCCGTGGTGGCGGCGGTGATCGACGCCTTGCCCGCCAGCCGGTTGCCGGACACCTTGTAGGTCAGGTCCAGCTCGTACCGCGACACCCGGTAGCCGCGATTGCCGACGTGCGGCAGGTAGGAGTCGATCGGCTCCTCGTAAAACTTCCCCGGCTTCACCATCGTCACGCCCACGGGGTGATCGGGTTGCCCTGCCAGCGGCTGTTCGGCGGCACCGTGTCGCCGCGCATCACCAGCGACGCGGGTCCAACCGTGGCGCCGTCGCCGATTCCGGCCGCGGGCAGCGCGACGCAGTGCGGTCCCAGGGTTGCCCCGTTGCCAAGGGTGACGGTGTCCATGGACATGATCCGATCATGGAACAGGTGGGTTTGCACCACGCAGCCCCGCTCGACCGTCGCGCCGTCGCCGAGGGTCACCAGGTCCGCCTCTGGGAGCCAATAGGATTCGCACCAGACGCCGCGGCCGATCGTCGCACCCATCCCTCGAAGGTAGACCGCCAGCACGGCGGTTCCGGTCGCGGCGCGCGCGAACCAGGGCGCGGCGACGGTCTCCACGAACGCGTCCGACACCTCGTTGCGCCACACGAAGGAACACCACAGCGGGTGCTCGACCCTCCTGATCCGCCCGACGACGAGCCACTTCGCCGCGATCGACGCGGCCCCGGCCACCGCGCCCGCGACCAGCAGGACGATCCCGCTGAGCAGGGCGGCGAGCCAGAAGCCGACCGCGCCCGCCATCGCCTGCAGCGCGAACAGCACCCCGAGGCCGATGCCGAAGGTGACCATGACGGGGATCAGCCGGCACGTTTCCACCACGGCCCGGGCGATCTTGAGTCGCAGGGGCGGTTCGAACGTCCTGGACGAGTCGGTGTCGCCCACGGACCGGCGCAGCCGCACCGGCGGGCTGCCCAGCCACGACGAGCCGGACTTGGCCTTGCTCGGCGCCGCGGACAGCACCGCGACCAGGCCGTTCTTCGGCACCCGGCGGCCGGGACCGGCCATCCCGGAGTTGCCGAGGAAGGCGCGCTTGCCGACCTTGGCCTCCTTGATGTGCAGCCAGCCGCCGCCGAGTTCGTAGGAGGCGACCATGGTGTCGTCGGCGAGGAAGGCGCCGTCCGCGACGGTGGTGAACTTCGGCAGCACCAGCGCGGTGGAGATCTCGGTGTTCTTGCCGATGTTCGCGCCGAGCAGTCGCATCCACACCGGGGTGAGCAGGCTGGCGTAGAGCGGGAACAGCAGGGTCCGGGCCGAGTCCATCAGCCGTTCGGTTGCCCACACCTGCCAGCCGACGCGGCTGCGCACCGGGTGGTAGCCCTCGCGCAGGCCGACGCCGAGCCCGCGGACCGCGATCAGGGTCAGCGCCGCGAACACCGCCAGGGTCAGCACCGTCGCGGCAGGCAGCCAGGCGAGCGCGCGCACCGCCGCGGAGCCGAGGTCGGGGGTGCCGTGGACGCCCCAGCCGATCAGGGCGATCCCGGCCGCGAGCGCGACGATCGGCAGACCGGCGATGGCGACGGAGGTGAGCCCGAACACCGGCACCCACCGCGTCGCCAGCGGCGGCCGTTCGGCCGGCCACGGGTGGGCGGCCTTGCCGACCTTCACCGCGGGGGAGCCGGCCCAGCTCTGCCCGGCCTTGACCCGCCCGGTCACCGCGGAGCCGGGCGCGACCTCCGCGTTCTTGCCGACGCGGGCGCCGGGCAGCAGGGTGGAGCGGGCCCCGACGGCCGCGCCCGCGCCGATCCGGATCTCGCCGATGTGCACCACGTCGCCGTCGATCCAGTGCCCGGTCAGGTCCACCTCCGGCTCCACCGAGCAGCCGTCGCCGAGCTCGAGCATCCCGGTGACCGGCGGCAGCGTGTGCAGGTCGACGTCGCGGCCGACCTTGGCGCCGAGGGCGCGCGCGTAGTAGATCATCCACGGCGCACCGGACAGGTTGGCCGCCCCGCTGGCCTCGGTGAGCCGGTGCGCGACCCACAGCCGCACGTGTTCGCGACCGCCGCGCCGGTAGCTGCCGGGGGTGAGCCCGCGCAGCAGCAGCCGGCACCCGGCGACGGAGATCGCCATCCGCCCGATCGGGCTGATGAAGGCGATGAACGCGGCCAGCACCCACCACCAGGACACGGCCGGGGCCCACGGCACGTCGGCGACCAGCGCGAGCACGTTGTTGACGATCGCCAGCCAGGTCACCCACTGCAGCCCGGTCAGGGTGGTCAGCGGGATGGTGAGCAGGATCTGCGCCAGCTGGGTGGACCGCGGGGTGGGCTCGACGATCCGGGGCTCGGCCGCCGCGGTGGGCGCGAGCTCGTCGAGGAACCCGGCCAGCGAGCCGAGCCGCGGGTGGTCGTAGACCTGGGCGACGGTGACCTCGGGGAAGCGTTCCCGCAGCGCGGTCACCAGCTGGGCTGCGGCCAGCGAGCCGCCGCCGCTGGCGAAGAAGTCGTCGTCGGCACCGGTGATCTGCGCGCCGAGGATCGACGCCCACAGCCCGGCCACCCAGGCGGCGGTGCCGTCGAGCCCGGCGCCCGCCGCGGCGTCCCCGGCGTCCGTGCCAGGCAGCGGCCACGGCAACGCCGCCCGGTCCACCTTGCCGGAGGTGCGGGTCGGCAGCTCGCCCAGCAGCGCGAGCCGGGGTACCAGCGCCGCGGGCAGCCGCTCGGCGAGCAGCTCGCGGGCCGCGGCGACGTCGAAGTCGGGGTCGGTGCTGGCCAGGTAGCCGACGAGGATCGAGTTCCCGGCGGCGGTCTTGCGGACCGCGGCGGCCGCCCCGCTCACCCCGGGCAGGTTCTGCAGCGCGTTGTCCACCTCGCCGAGCTCGATGCGTCGGCCGCCGAGCTTGACCTGGTCGTCGGCGCGACCCTGGAACAGCAGCCCCTCGAGCTCGAGGCGGACCAGGTCGCCGCTGCGGTAGGCGCGGTCCCAGCCGAGCGAGGGCATCGGCGCGTACTTCTCGGCGTCCTTCGCCGCGTCGAGGTAGCGGGCGAGACCGACACCGCCGATCACCAGCTCGCCGACCTCACCGATCGGGACCGGGGTGCCCTCGCCGTCGACCACCGCCAGGTCCCAGCCGTCGAGCGGTAGCCCGATGCTCACCGGGCCGCGGCCGTCCATCAGGGCGCCGCACGCGACGACCGTCGCCTCGGTGGGGCCGTAGGTGTTCCACACCTCGCGGCCGTCGACGGCGAGGCGTTCGGCCAGCTCCGGCGGGCAGGCCTCGCCGCCGAAGATGAGCAGCCGCACCGCCTCGAGCGCCTCGGCCGGCCACAGCGCGGCCAGCGTGGGCACGGTGGAGACGATGCTGACATCGCGTGAGACCAGCCATGGGCCCAGGTCCATGCCGCTGCGGACCAGCGCGCGGGGCGCGGGCACCAGGGTGGCGCCGTGCCGCCAGGCCAGCCACATCTCCTCGCAGGAGGCGTCGAAGGCGACGGACAGCCCGGCCAGCACCCGGTCGCCGGGCCCGATCGGCGCGTGCTGCAGGAACATCCGCGCCTCGGCGTCGACGAACGCCGCGGCGCTGCGGTGGCTGACCGCGACGCCCTTGGGGGTGCCGGTGGAGCCGGAGGTGAAGATGATCCAGGCGTCGTCGTCGACGGTCGGGACCCGCGGTGCGGGTGGATTCTCACGGCGGGGAGCGGTGCCGGGCTCGATGGTGTCGCCGGTGATGATCGCCGCGACCTGCGCCTCGCCGAAGACCAGCTCGGCGCGTTCGTCGGGGTCGTCCGCATCCACCGGCACGTAGGCGGCGCCCGCGGCCAGCACCGACAGGATCGCCACGTACAGCGAATACGAGCCGGACGGCATCCGGATGCCGACCCGGTCGCCCGCGCCGACCCCCGCCTCGCCGAGCCGCTGCGCGCCGCCGTACATCTCCTCGAGCAGTTCGAGGTAGGTCAGGGTGGTGCTGCCGTCGTCGATCGCGAGCGCGTCGGGGTTGGCCTCGGCGGTCGCGATGACGATGTCGATCAGGGTGCGTGGCGCGGGAGCCAGCGCCGACCGAAGGTACTCGGTCGGGATCCGCTGGGATCGGTCCGTTTCCGGTTGGGACTGCAGTGGCACCCGAGATTTCCTGTCTGAGTCGGCTGGTTGTCGCGTCGTTATCTCATGGCAAGTTTGCTAGCTGGTGAACGCGCGGACGGTAGCGGCGCGCAGAAGGGGCGATCGGAGCCCGCGCGGGCGGCGAAAATTCTCGCCGAGACATGGCTGCAGACTACGCCCGGACCCTTCTTTCGCTGGGGTGTCGAGGTCGGGGAGTGCTAGGCATCGCCCTGCTCAGCCGAGCGAATCGAGCGCCTCGTCGATCGGGGTGTCGCCGGTGTTGAAGCCGATGAACCGCCCGATGGTCGCCGGCCGGACCAGCACCGCCGCGGCCACCCGCGCGACGTCCTCACGCGACACCGTGCCCGACTCGATGCTCGGACCGACCTCGATCCCGCCCGTGCCCGCCTCGAGGGTGAGCGTGCTGGGGCCGAGGATGGTCCAGGACAGCGCGGTGCCGCGCAGATGGGCGTCCGCGGCGGCCTTGGCCTCCGCATACGGGAAGAACGAATTATCCGGCGGGACACCGTGATCG
Organism: Rhodococcus sp. NPDC059179; assembly: GCF_042754885.1. Classification (NCBI taxonomy): domain Bacteria; kingdom Bacillati; phylum Actinomycetota; class Actinomycetes; order Mycobacteriales; family Nocardiaceae; genus Rhodococcus; species Rhodococcus sp. NPDC059179. The sequence continues at coordinate 981,315 of NZ_JBHZBV010000001.1, forward strand.
GCCCGGGCGCCGAGGTACGACACCATCACGTACCGGTCGACGCCTGCCTGTGCGGCCGCGTCCATCGAGCGGATCGCCGCGTCCCGGTCCACGGCGTAGGTCCGGGCGGGATCTCCGCCGCCCGCGCCCGCGGACCACACCACGGCGTCGTGCCCGCGGATGAGGTCGGCGATCGGGTCCGTGCCGAGGTTCTCGACGTCGGCGAGGACGGCGGTCGCGCCGGTCGCCCCGACGTCGGCGGCGTGCGCGGGATTGCGGATCAGGGCGGTGACGCCGTCACCCCGATCGCTGAGAATCCGGGCGAGGTGCAGGGCGACCTTGCCGTGACCGCCGATGATGACGACGCGTGCCATGTCGATTCCTTCCGTCGGTGCCGCTGCCAGTACAGCGCGCGTGTCCGGCCCCGCGCAACGCACCGCGCGGTGGCGCCGCGTCAGGAATTGCCCGCCGAGACGAGCGTGCCGACGCCGAGCGCCGCCAGGATCCCGGCGCTCAGGCTGTCGAGTCGCTCGCTCACCCTTGGCCTGCGCAGCAGCGCGACCAGCCGCGACGCGGCGACCGCGAACGCGCCCATCACCACCAGCGCCACGACGGCCTCGACCGCTCCGAGGGTCATCGCCGAACCGAAGGTCACCTGGTCGAGGAACTGCGGGACAACCGCGAGGTAGAACAGGCCCATCTTCGGGTTCAACGCGCAGGAGAGCACCCCGGCGCCGAACGCGGACCCGGTCGAGGCCGCGACCCGCCCGGTCTCCGCGGGACCGGCCGCCCGCCGCCGGAGCAGGGCGCGGACCCCGAGGTAGAGCAGGTACAGCCCGCCGGCGATCTTGACGACCCGGTACGCGGACGCGGACTGCTCGAGCAGGGTCGCGACCCCGAGCGCCACCACCACCGCCCAGAACAGGCTGCCGATCGCCACCCCGACGGCCGCCGCGACGCCGGGCCGGGTGCCGCCGATGCTGTAGCGCAGCACCAGGAACGAGTCGGGTCCAGGCATGAGGGCGAGCAGCAGGCACACGCCCGCGAAGCTGAGCAGGGTAGCGGCGGTCATGGCGACAGGAAACCGCAGATCAGGATTCAAAATCAAGTCGAATTCGACGGGCCGTCGGATGGCGTGTCCACCGATCGGGGGACGGCCGCTTCATCCGTGGCGAGGCCCGGCCGGCGGACAGACAACGGCCGACGCCGGGGCCATGGTTGGTTCAGGCCGAATTCCGGCCGACGACACGAACCGAGGAAGCACGAATGAACACATCAGTGACGGCAGCAGCGCCGGGGATGGGCGTGGGCGGATCGATCAGCACCGAGGAGATCAGGTTTCGGATCGCCGCCATGTTCGAGGCGCCCTTCGCGTTCGGCTTGCCGGACCAGCTTTCCGAGGGCGCCCGATGACCACGACGCCGCGCCGCGGGTGCATCGGAATCCCGGATGCCCTCGCCGGGGTGCACGACGAGAGCCGGTTCGACCGACTCGCTGGGTCAACGGCCTCTAACAAGTGCAAGCCGCCGGGCCTAGGCTGCCTTGATGCCGGTATTCGCCTGGAGCGCAAGCAGATCCACCGTCCCGGCCATGGCCCGCGCACCCGCGTCATTGAGGTGCAGTCCGTCGCCGCTGTCAAACTCGGCCCGAATGAAGTCCGGCCGCTTCGGATCTTCCACCGCCGCCGCCACATCGAACACGGCGTCGAAGATCGTCGATTCCCGCAGCCACGCGTTCACCGCGTTCCGCACCGGAATCCCTTCGGCCACACTCATGCCCGGGTAGATCACCCCGGCGAAAGGCCCGATCGTATTGGCGTAGATCGGCAGCCCCGCTGCATGTGCGAGCCGCGCCAGCTCAATGTACCCGGCAATCAGGGCATCGACCGGCGCGGCTCCCGTCAGAATCAGGTCATTGATCCCGAAGTTGGCCCACACGCCCGCCACGCCCGGCACCGAAAGCACATCCCGTTCGAACCGGGCCAGCGCGTGCTCGCCGACCTGATCGCTGAGCAAACGGTTACCGCCGATGCCCTGATTCACCACCCATCCGTGGGACAGCGAGGAATTGAGTGCGTCGACCGACCGCCGGTTCTCCCCGTGCGTGGATCCCACACCCTCGAACCACGAGTCGCCGAAGGCCACCAGTACCGGTGTCCCGGCCGCGGCCAACACATCGATTCCGGTGAGGAAGAACCGTGAGATGGTTTCCTCGGCGTCGGGCAGGGCGGTGTCACCCGTCCGATCGCCCGGCACGATCCAGCCGGACGCCGCGGGCATATGCGCGAACGCCGCGAGGCCCGTGTCCTCGGGTAGGTACAGAGTCAGCGTGATTTCCTGTCCCGCTTCGACTTCCATCGCGACGGGATCGCTCACGATCTCCCCGCCCGCCGGAATCCGCACCTGGTCGGCCCCGCCGAACCGCACCGCAGTATCGGTCTCGGCCACGATCTCGTGCCCGCTCTTACGTAGTGCGATTCGTGCCACCCCGATCACCAATTCCCGATCCGAGTACCGATTCGTCAGCCGCACCCGTAGCCGCTCGCCGCCGCCGGCGAGCCGCACCACCTGCCGCAGTGTCTCCCCGGCGAATCCGCGCGGTTCGGCCAGCCGAATCTCCTCGCCCGGGTTCACCAACGGTGCACGGAATCCGGCGATCCATTCCTGTGTGGTCATCGAAACCCTCCATTTTGTTGCTGTGCGGAATATTGCGTTGTCAACAACATACGCAAAATGTTCCGCATGTCAACTATCCCCGACGCAATGGTCTGGTCTACGCTGCTCACGTGGACCCCAAGCATCTCTTCGACGACCCCAGGCTCACCGCCGTCGGCTTGCTGTTCGAGGCCAATGAAGGGCTCCTCGCGCGCCTGGACCCGATCTGGAAAGAGAACGGTCTCTCAGGCTTGGACCTGAACGCACTCCTACGCCTGACCCGCTCGCCGGGACGCAAACTCCGCATGACCGATCTGGCCATTCAGACGGGCCTGTCCACCAGCGGAGCCACCCGACTCGTAGATCGCCTGGAGCGCAATGGTTTCGCCCGCCGCGAAGCCGATCCGAAAGACCGCCGCAGCTCTTGCGCCGTACTCACCGCGGCGGGAGCCACCTGCGTCGCACGAATCCTCCCCGCCTACCTCGAAGGCATCGACCGCTGGTTCACCGGCCTCTTCACCCCCGACCAGCTCGAAGCCCTGACCGCGGCCCTGCGCGTTGTCCGTGACGCAACCAACCCCGAAGCCACCCACGTGTCCGACTAGTTCGCGGGCAGCGGAGCGAGAGAGGTCGAGGGATGGGGAGCGGGTGAGCCCGCGGAGAAGGTTGACAACACGCGGCCAGGGCTGCAATCCTCGCCGTAGGTCATGAGTGCCAGCAGATAGCCCCGGCTTGCTGGCCGGCAACCCTCCACCGCGGTGGGGTGCCCCGGGTGACGACCTGGCTGCGGTCCACTACCGGACCCGGCAAGCGCGGGCTCGTTGTCTACCAAACGCACACGGGTCCCTGACCGAGGGATATCTGATGACTGCTGTTCTCACCGCCGCCACCACCGCCGTTCTCGCCGCCGACGCCTGCTCCGCCGACCGCCCGTTCGCCGCGGTCTCCGGTGCCGACCTGTCGGTCCCGCTGTCCGGCGGCGGGACCTGCACCTACGCGAACTTCGACTACGCGGCGAGTGCGCCTGCGTTGGCGCAGGTCACCGCGCGGGTGCAGGAACTGCTGCCCTACTACGCCAGCGTGCACCGCGGCGCCGGCTACGCCTCACAGGTGTCGACCGCCAGCTACGAGGGCGCCCGCGACACGGTGGCCGGATTCGTCGGGGCCCGGCCCGACGACGTGGTGGTGTTCACCCGCAACACCACCGACTCGCTGAACCTGCTCGCCGGCTGCGTGCCCGGCGACACCGTCGTCCTCGACATCGAGCACCACGCAAACCTGTTGCCCTGGAAGAAGAACGGCGCCCGGATCGTCCGGTCCGCGGACACCGTGGCCGAGACCGTCGAGCGGATCGTCGCCGAACTGTGCACCAGGCCCGCCGCGCTGCTCGCCGTCACCGGCGCCTCCAACGTCACCGGCGAGGTGCTGCCGATCGCGCGCCTGGCCGAGGTCGCGCACGCCTGTGGCGCGCGGATCCTGGTCGACGGCGCCCAGCTGCTCCCGCACCGGCGGGTGGACATCGCCGCGCTCGGCGTCGACTACCTGGCCTTTTCCGGCCACAAGCTGTATGCACCCTTTGGCGCGGGCGCGCTCGTCGGCAGGCGGGACTGGCTCGACGCCGCCGAGCCCTACCTGGTCGGCGGCGGTGCCACCCGCGAGGTCTCGGCTGGCGGCGTCGACTGGGCGCAGGCGCCGCAGCGGCACGAGGCCGGCACCCCCAACGTGCTCGGCGTCGCGGCGCTGGCGGCGGCCTGCGAGGCGTTGGCCGGCCTCGACGCAGACGCGGCCGAGCGGCACGAGCGGGTCCTGTGCGACCGGCTCGTCGACGGACTGCGCGGCATCGACGGCGTCGAGCTGCTCCGGATCTGGTCCGATTCACCGGATTCGGTCGGCATCGTCACCTTCACCGTCGACGGATGCGCGCCCCGCGAGGCGGCGAGCCATCTCTCGGACCGGCACGGCATCGGGGTCCGCGACGGCCGGTTCTGCGCGCATCCGTTGCTCGCGAGGCTCGGCCGACCCGACGGCGCCGTCCGGGCGAGCCTGGGCCTGGGCAGCCACGCCGCCGACGTGGACCGATTGGTGGCCGCGCTGCGGGAACTGGTGGACGGGCGTCGCCCCGCGATCGGGTTCGCCGGGTAAACTCGCGCCATGGCACCCGTGACGATCCTGGCGACTGACGCCCAGTGGTGCCGTCGGCATGTGGATCTCTGCCGTACCGCGTCGGGCATGTGTCTGAGCTGAGCTCGTCCCCAGCTCGCCCAGCTCACACGCATCCCCAAGGAGACCCATGTCTGCCTATTCGTCTTTCCGTACCCGGCCGCTGCACGTGGCGGTCGAATTGTCAGGAGCCGGGCATCACCCGGAGTCCGCGGTGCACACCGACTTCCGGATCCCGATCGGGCTCACCGACTACTGGGTGGACCTGACCGCGTCGGCGGACCCGGGGGCGCAGCTCGACCTGGCCGCGGTTCCTGGCGCCGTCGTCCGTATCCGTGCGCATGATCTCCGCGAGGCCCAGCAGCAACGCGACCGCATCCGTGCGGATGCCGCGGCCGACGGCCGGGATCCGGACTCGGTCACGGTTCTGCTCGACGTCGAGGTACTACTCGGCGACGATTCACGCTCCGCGCGAAGGGAACTCGCCCAGCTCGACGGCGACCTCGGGGGCGTCCGGGTGCCCGACTCGATCGCCTACGTCGGGACGGCGTCGGGGCTGGCCGGGCTCATCGCAGACATCAGCGCGGCGGGGGTCGCCGACGGGGTCACCCTGCTTCCGCTGGTCCTGCCCCGCGTGCTCGACCGGGTGGTGGACGAGGTGCTGCCGTCGCTGCACGAGCGCGGACTCACCCGGCCGTCAGCCGCCCTCGGCGAGGTGCTTGGCCGATTCGGATTCGCCTCCAGCAGAAGCGTTTTCGCCTCCTAGGGCACGTCTCCCCAGTTGCCTTGCGGAGGAGTGGCCGGTCGGTCGCTCCTCCGCAAGGCCGCGGTCAGGCCGAGCGCCGGGTGGGGTCAGCCGCGGCCTCTGTGACGATGTGGACCCGGGGATCGGGGTCGAAGCGGTAGCCGGTGCCGCGGACGGTGGACACCAGCCAGCCGAACCGTCCGAGCTTCGTCCGAACCCGAGAGACGTGCACGTCCACGCTGCGGCCCGCCCGTTCGCGCTCGCCGAGGTTGCCGCTCAGCTCGAGCAGTCGGCGCCTTGAGACCACCACCCGCGGCCGCCGGGCCAGGTGGGAGAGAATCTCGAATTCTGTGTGGCTCAACGAGACCGGTAGGCCGCCAACCGAGACCTGCCGGGCCGGGAGGTCGATGACCAGCGACGCGTCGGTCGGCGAGACGGAGTTCGCGTGACCGGCCGAGTTCGTGGGCGCGACCGCGGCGGTCGGTGTGGGCGCGGTGTCCATCCGGGCCCGGGTGCTGACCCCGGGGACGAGCTCCTGTGCGGTCGCGCGCAGGGCGTTTGCGAGCGCGACCAGCTGCCGCCTGTCGGCGGATCCGGGATTGCTGAACTGCAGGGTGAGGACGAGATCGGGATCTGAATCCCGCTGTCCCAGAGCGTGATCAACCATGGGAACTCCCAGTTTCGGTATGAAGGTGTAGGTGGCGGTCGTGGTCAACGACAGCCGCGACACTCACGCCGAACTGGGGAGTCGATGGCCCCGCGCTGAGCGGTCATGTTCGCCGCCGGGATCATTCGCCGAGCGGGGTCGGCCGGTAGTACCGGCCGTCGTGGTAGAGCAGGGGAGCGGCGGCGGCCTCCGCGTCGTCCTCGTCGTGCACGCGTGTGACCAGCCCGATGACCAGGGTGTGGTCGCCGATCGGGATGAGTTGGTGGACGGTGGTGCGCAACCAGATCGGGGTGCCGTGCAGTACCGGCTCGCCTGAGTCGAGGCGGTTCCACAGCGATTCGTCGCTGAACCGCTGATCGGCGCTGCGCGAGAAGCGCTGGGCCAGGTGCTGTTGGTGCTCGCCGAGCAGGTGGATCACCAGCGAGTCCGCGGCGTGCAGCGCCTTGATGCTCGAGGAGTTGTGCGCGATGTTGAACGAGACCAGCGGCGGGTCAAGGGAGATCGAGGCGAAGGAGGTGGCGGTGAAGCCCACCGGGCCGGCCTGGGAGTCGAGCGTGACGATGGTGACGCCTGCCGGGTAGCGGCGCATCGCCGCCCGGTACTGGTCGGCGGTGATGCCGACCGGGTCCTCGGGGATAGAGGCGGGGGCCAGATCGTCTTGTCGATGACTGTCGAGTGGTTGTGACAACGGATTCTCCGGATCTTCAGCTGCGCAGACGCACGCACCAACGGTGCGCGCCGACGAGTCGGATCAGCGCGGACACAGGCTCGCGGTGGTGCGGCACAGGTCGACGTGTCGCCGACTCCACACTCCGTCAGTCACGTGGCCTCCAGGGATCGGTTTCGCTCACTATAGGACCCGGGCTCAGTCGACGTCGATGGCCAGTCCGGCGGTGATGCGGAGCAGTTCGGCGAAGGTGGTGCGGAACATGGTCGCGGGATGGCCGGCGGCGGCCCACAGTTCGGGGTACTGCGCGAGCGTGGCGTCCACGTACGTGGGCAGGTTGGTCGGGTGCCCGACCGGCGCGACACCGCCGATCGGCTGGCCGGTCACCTGCCGGACGGTCTCGGCGGGCGCCCGGGTCAGCGTGCCATCGAGTCGCTTGCCGGTGTGCTCGGTGTCGACCCGGTGGGCGCCCGAGACCAGCAGCAGGATCGGGTCGTCGTCGAGCAGGAACACCAGCGATTTCGTGATCGCGCCGACCGGCACGCCCAGCGCGGCCGCGGCCGCCTCGGCGGTGTGCGTCGACTGGTCCTGGGTCACCACCACGCCGTGATGGCCGCGGGAGATCAAGATGCGCGCGACGTGGGCCGCGTTCGGGTGCAGGAGCCTGGCCATGCCCCACACTAGAACCGGTGCGTCGGCTCCGCACGGCACGCGGGGCGACGTGTCGTGGCGCTCACGCGGCGGTCGGGGCGCGGCGCGCGCGGCGAGCGGTGCAGCCGAGCACGAGCGCGATACCGATCAGGGCGTAGAGGGCGAGCGCGACGACGGGCTGGCCGACGCCGGTGCCCTGGAAGTAGACGATCGACCGCACGCCCTCGGTGCCTGCCCCTGGGGTGATCCACCGCCCGATGGCCGCGTAGAAGCCGGGCAGCACATTGGATCCGAAAGCGCCTCCCGCGCTCGGGTTTCCGAGCACGACGAAGATCAGGATCGCCAGCGGCACGGCCACGATCCCGACCGCAGCGCGCAGGCCCATCGTGAACACTCCGGTCGCGAGGACCACTCCCGCGCCGAGCAGGGAAAGCGGCAGCAGGTGGCCGGTGAAGGTGTCGAGCAGGTGTGTGGTGATGAGCGCGCCGAGGAACCCCGAGACCGCGGCGTACCCGGCCATGATCGCGATGTGCCCGCCCGCCTCCCGCAGGGTGCGGGGTGCCCCGATCAGCAGGCCGATGGCGGCGGCGAGCAGGTAGCCGCCGACCACCCAGCCGATCGAGAGATAGAAGCCGGACAGGCCGCGGTTGTCGTGCACGGCGACCGGCACCTCGTCGCGGACGACGAACGTGCGGTGCTCGGCGGCGCCTGCCTTGGTGAAGATGCCCTCGAGTGCCGTCGCCGCCGAGCTCCCCGCGCCGCTGGCGGTGACGAGGGTGTCGGTGCCGGTGGGGCTGACGACATAGGCGCCCATGATCTCGCGGTCCCGGATCAGGGTGCGCGCCTCGAAGGTGTTGGCGGCGAGCCGGGCGTCGACCGGGTGGCCGTCGATGCCGTTGAGGTCGTCGGCGACCTGCTGGTCGATGCCGTCGGGCAGCCCCGCCTCGGCGATCACCGCGATCGGGATGTCGCGCGGGGTGGGCTGGTGGAACGCGGCCACGTAGCTGGTGATGAAGCCGAGCTGGAGCAGCAACACGCCCAGGACCACCGCGACCAGGATCTGCCGCGGGCTGTAGCGGTCGGTCGGGCTGGTGGACCGGTGCGGTTCGGTGGTGGTCATGGCTTCCTTGCTGTCGCGGCGCGTTCTTTCCGACATTCTGAGTCTTGCCGATACTCTCGGTATTGAATACCGTAGGTATCGTGAACGCCATAGGTCAAGGGAGAGCTGCGTCACCAGAGGGTCCATCCCCCGCGAGCGGGAGGTACCCCCAGACCCGGCCCGGGCGCGATGTGGTGCGTCAACGGCTGATCGACGCGGCAGCCGAGGAGTTCGTCGAAAACGGTTTCGCCGCCGCGACCCTTGCCGACATCGCCCGTAGGGCCGGCTTCACCAAGGGTGCGGTGTACTCCAACTTCGAGTCCAAGCAGGACCTGTTCGCCGAGCTGTTCGCGCAGCGGTCCCTGGAGCTGGCCGGACGGGTGCTCGCCGAGATCGCCGGGCTCAGCGCCACCGACGCCGCCGGACGCGGCGGCGAGACGATCAGCTCCTGGCTGATCGCCGACCCGGGCTGGGCGCTGCTGGTGCTCGAGTTCGGGCTGCAGGCCGCCCGGGACCCGAAGATCGCGCAGGCATATCTGCGCGAGCGGCGGCACCTGCGCGCCCAGATCGAGGAGCTGATCTCGGAACGGGCACGGGAATGGGGGGTGGCCGAGCGGGTCGATGCCCGCAACATCGCGATCACGCTGATGGCGCTGATCTCCGGGCTGATGCTCGAACACGCCGTGGACCCCGAGCAGGTGGACGAGCGCGCGGTGCACACCGCGGTATCCGAGCTGTTCGCGAGCGCGCTGACGCGGTCCTGACGCTCGACATTCCGGTGCCAGACCCCAGTGAATGGAAAAGGAGCGCCGGGGTGGGCGATTTCCCACCCCTGTGGGGATCGTCGCCCTGCCGTTGCGCGAATAGGCTTGATAGCTGTTCAGGTCCTCTCGGAGTCGACCTCCGAAGTCCTCCGCAGCACCAATCGAACGGACACATCATGTCCATCAATCGCATTGCCGTCGCGGCACGGACCCCCGCTGTCGCCGCGCTGATCGGACTGTCCGCCCTCGGGTTCGCAGGCGCGGCCAACGCACACCCGGGCGAGCACCCGCAGCCTGTCGAACCACCGTCGGCCGTGGCAGGCCAATCCTGCTCGGAAGAGCTACGGGTCGGCGTCGACGCGAACACCGGCGGCGATCTCGTCTGCAGCACCAATCCCCACACAGGGGAGGGGATTTGGGGCGAGAAAGAGATCATTGGCGTCCACAACCACGGGGACGCGTGTGACCCGTCAGTCGACCGAATCACGCAGACACCCGACGGTCACGCGATGTTCTGCGGCGGCGGCCGCTGGGCCTATCACTAGCACTCAGTACCCGGATTCTGCGAAACCGCCCTCGGGGCCGAGCATCCGCTGGATCCGGCTCCGGTTGATCTTCGCCAGCTCGCCGAGCATGGTCTTGCGTTCGGTGTCCGGGGTGTTGCCCAGGCGATGGGTCAGGTCGCCGAGGAGTTCGGTCGCGTCGCGGCCCGCGGCGCACCACAGGTAGACGTGCCCGAAGCGCTCCTCGTAGCGGGCGGTCGCGTCGATCACAGCGGACATGGTGGCCTCGTCCGGCGCCCAGCATGCGCTCTGCTCCAGGCTCGAGGCCGTGGACTGGGCCCGGCGGGCGACCCCCGGATGGCACTCCAGGGCGCGGTCGATGTCCGCCTCGGACAGCTCGAACAGCTCGGTGTCCGCCGCGGTCAGCAATTCCGTGTGCGCGCGGTACGGCCTGCCCGCCGCCACCTGGCGAGCCCACGTCACCGAACAGCAGCACGCGAACAGCGCGTGCACGGCGCCGCGCTCGGGCAGGGCGTTGAACCGGTCGAGGCCGATCCCCTGATGCATCAACATGGCATCTCCGATCTCGCCCCGTCCCGGCTCAGTTGATTGTGCGCCCCAGTCTGGTCCCGGACCAGATCCTGCGGGCGGAGTTTGCGCAGCCTTAACGTGCGGCGCGGGGGATTGTTACTCTTGAGTAATGACCGAGCAGATCTGGAATGCCTTCACCGTCGAGCGCAAGGACCGCGTCGCGCAGGTGACCCTCATCGGTCCCGGCAAGGGCAACGCGCAGGGCCCCGACTTCTGGCGCGAGCTGCCGCTGATCTTCGCCGAGCTGGACGCCGACCCCGAGGTGCGGGCGGTGGTCCTCGCCGGATCCGGCAAGCACTTCTCCTTCGGCCTCGACCTCGCGGCGATGGCTCCGATGATGGCGCCGGTCCTCGGCGACAAGGCGCAGGCCGCGCCTCGGACCACCTTCCACGAGGAAATCAAGAAGATGCAGCGCTCGATCAACGCCGTGGCCAACTGCCGCAAGCCGGTCGTCGCGGCCATCCAGGGCTGGTGCATCGGCGGTGCCGTCGACCTCGTCAGTGCGGCGGACATCCGGTACGCGAGCGCCGACGCGAAGTTCAGCATTCGCGAGGTGAAGGTCGCCATCGTCGCCGACATGGGCACCCTCGCCCGGCTGCCCGCGATCATCGGTGACGGCCACGTGCGCGAGCTCGCGCTCACCGGCAAGGACATCGACGCGGCACGGGCCGAGAAGATCGGCCTGGTCAACGACGTGTACGAGGATGCCGACGCGGTCCTGGCCGCCGCGCACGCCACCGCGGCCGAGATCGCCGCGAACCCGCCGCTGGTGGTTCAGGGCATCAAGGACGTGCTCGACCACAGCCGCTCGGCCGGCGTCGACGACAGCCTGCGTTACGTCGCGGCCTGGAACGCGGCGTTCCTCGCGTCCGAGGACATCGGCGAGGCCATGGCAGCGGTCTTCCAGAAGCGCACCCCGGACTTCCAGGGCCGCTGACCCACCCCTCGCCCGCGCTTGCCTAGCGGCGTGCCCCCGTCACATACTTGCGGCCGGAAACTAGTTGAGTGACGCAAGTATTGGGGGCGCGGGTATGCGCGACGAGATCGAGCCATACGCCGACGAGATCGGCAATTACCTGGTGCGGCTGCAGCGGGTTCGGGACCGGACCATCGCGCACGCCAAGTCCACCGACGGAATCGACCCGGCCGCCTACGCATGCCTGTTTCGCCTGCTCAACGGCGGCCCGATGCGCTCGGGTGCGCTCGCGGAGTCGATGTATACCGACCCGTCGACCGTCAGTCGTCAGGTGGCGCAGCTCGTCGAGCGCGGGCACGTGCAGCGGCAGGCCGACCCGACCGACGGTCGCGCGAGCGTGCTCGCCGTCACCGAGTCCGGGCGGGCCGCGGCGGGGCGGATCCGCGCGCTGCGCAACGAGCGACTCGGGTTGATGCTCGGTGACTGGCCGGTCGAGGACCTGAAGGACTTTGCGCGGCTGATGGACCGGTTCGTGGGCGATTACGAGCGGATGCGGCCTCTGTTTTCTTCGGAGCGGAGCCTGCGGAGCGACCCTGTTTCGGAGCCGACGCCGGGGAGCGACCGGTGACCGACGCGACCGAACGCACTGCCCCCGCCCAGGCCGCAGGCTCGTTCACTCACCGGGAAATTCTGGTCATCATCAGCGGACTGATGCTGGGCATGTTCCTGGCCTCGCTCGATCAGACCATCGTCTCGACGGCGATCCGGACGATCGCCGACGACCTCGAGGGCTATTCGCTGCAGGCGTGGGTGACCACCGCGTACCTGATCACCGCGACGCTCTCCACCCCGCTGTACGGCAAGTTGTCCGACATGTACGGGCGCAAGCCGTTCTACATGGCCGCGATCGTCATCTTCGTGCTCGGCTCGCTGCTGTGCACCCTGGCTCAATCGATGTACGCGCTGGCCGCGTTCCGCGCCTTCCAGGGCCTCGGTGCGGGCGGGCTGATGTCGTTGGCATTCGCCATCCTCGGCGACATCGTCGGCCCGCGCGAGCGCGCCAAGTACCAGGGCTACTTCATCGCGGTCTTCGGCACGTCCAGCGTCCTGGGGCCGGTGCTAGGTGGCCTGTTGGCAGGCCAGGAGGCCATCCTCGGAATCGACGGCTGGCGTTGGGTGTTCCTGGTCAACGTGCCGGTCGGCGTGTTCGCGCTGGCGGTGGTCTCGAAGGTGCTGCAGCTGCCGAAGGTCCATCACCCCGGGGTGCGGATCGACTGGTGGGGCGCGCTTGTCCTGGCGATCGGCATCGTCCCGCTCCTGGTCGTCGCCGAGCAGGGCCGTGAATGGGGCTGGGGGAGTGTGCTTTCCGTTGCCTGCTACGTCATCGGGGTGCTCGGCGTGCTCGGGTTCATCCTTGTCGAACGCGGGATGCGCGACGCCGCCCTGATCCCGCTGCGAATGTTCCGCAACTCGACGTTCGCGATGGGCGTGGTCATCTCCGTCGTGGTCGGCGCCGCGATGTTCGGCGGCATCACCCTGCTGCCGCAGTACCTGCAGGTGGTCCGCGGGTCGAGCCCGATGCTGGCGGGGATGCAGATGCTGCCCATGGTGCTCGGGCTCATGGCGGGTTCGATGGTCTCGGGTAAGCGGATCTCCAAGACCGGCCACTACCGGGTGTACCCGCTGATCGGTGCCTCCCTGCTGACCCTCGGCATGTTCCTGCTGCATTTCGTTCACGCCGACTCGTCGCTGCCGTTGGTCATGGTGTTCATGGCGATCACCGGTCTCGGTCTGGGCAACCTGATGCAGCCGCTGACGTTGGCGATCCAGAACGCGTTGCCCCCGCAGGACATGGGCGTGTCGACGGCGGCGGCGACGTTCTTCCGGCAGATGGGTGGCACCCTCGGGGTCGCGGTGTTCCTGTCGATCCTGTTCGCGCAGCTGACCCCGAACATCGGCGACGAGCTGCGTTCCGCCGCAAAGGATCCGGCCTTCCAGCAGGCCGTCGCGGAGGGGTTGCACAGCTCGAATCCGGCCGACGTCGCACTGTCGACCGGGCTCGCGAACCATGACGTGACGTCGGCGGAACAGGTCCTGCAGGACAGCTCGATCATCCAGCAGCTGAGCCCGGCGCTGGCGCAGCCGTTCAAGGTCGGGTTCTCCGAGTCGTTGTCGACGGTGTTCCTGTCGGTGACCGGTGTTGCGCTGGCGGCGCTGGTGCTGGTCTTCTTCTGGAAGGAGGTCCCGCTGCGGATGGCAGGGGGGCTTGCGGCTTCGGCGGCGGCGCGGAAGGAAGACGGCGAGCAATAGGCTCGACAAGAAAAGTGTGGGATTCCGGTCGGTATCCGACCGGAATCCCACACTTTCAGCGGCTCTGGACGACTGCGACCGTCACCACGTGACGGCATATCCGGTGCCGACAGGTTCCGGGTTTCCATCCCCGGAGTCGTAGGTGCCGCCCTGGATGAGGTGGACCGTGATCCCGTCGTCTGCCCCGCCTGCCGTGGTGCCGGGAGCAAGGGCCGCCGGGCCGGCCGCGTCGAAAATGCCACTGGACCCAAGGAACTGGAAGGTCGATACGTTCACGCCGACGGCGACCGCGGCGCCTGATGTGTTGTCGAGCGTGTACGTGAAGGTCGTTCCGTCGCTTGTCACGTCCGCGGCGGATCCGCCGTCGTCACCCGAGTTCCAGGTGAACGGGGCTGCCGAGGCAAGTGCGGGCACACCGAGCATTGCCGCCCCGCCGATCGCGAGGACGGCGGCAGTACGCGTGAACTTTGTGTGAGTGGACATGGCAGATTCCTTTCAGGATCGGACAGTCCACTCGAAGAGGTTATGGGCCATCCGTTTTCGCTATTCCGCCGAGACGGAATGGTGGTTCGGACACTCGTAACTGTCGCCCGAACACGAAAGGGATTCCATCCCCACTGGGGAGGAAGACCCTCACACCGAGGGTGAATCCGCGGCCTTCACGCGAATGGACGCACCGCTCAGACCCGCCGCATCACCGAGACGACCCTGCCCAGCACGACGGCCTCGTCGCCGTCTATGACCTTGTAGGCGGGGTTGCGCGGTTCGAGATAGACGTGCCCGCCCCGGCGCCGGAACACCTTCACGGTCGCCTCGCCGTCGATCATCGCGGCGACGATCTGACCCGAATGCGCCTCGTGCTGCTGCCGCACCACCACGATGTCACCGTCGCAGATCGCGGCGTCGATCATCGACTCGCCGCGCACGCGCAGGCCGAACACGGTGCCGGACCCGACCAGCTCGCGCGGCAGCGTCAGCACGTCGTCGGTGTGCTCCTCGGCGAGAATCGGGCTGCCGGCGGCAATGTCGCCGACCACGGGCACGGCCACCGAGTCGCCCGACGCGGTGCCCGGTCCGGCCCCCCGCAGGAACGGGCGCACGTCGATCGGCCGGGTCACCGACGAGCTGCGTCGCAGGAACCCCTTCTCCTCCAACGCCTTCAGATGCTTCGACACCGACGACGTCGACTGGAGCCCGACCTCGTCCGCGATCTGCCGGGTACTCGGCGCGAACCCGTACTCGACGGCCCAGTCCCGGACGGTCGCGAGGATCCGCTGCTGGCGCTCGGGCAGGGCGGAGGCGTCGAGGCCCCCGAAGAAGTCGGTGTCGTCGTATCCGGTCACCCGGCGAATCGTAGTGACCGCGGGCGACAACGAGAAAAGTGTGGGATTTCGCCCGGATACCGGGCGAAATCCCACACTTTCGAGTGCGGCCGGGGGCCGCAGGAAGATCAGTGGCCGCCGTTGGCCTTGAGCCGCTCGACCGCCTCCGTGATGACCTTCTCGGCCTCGGCGCGGCCGACCCAGTCGGCGCCGGTGACGTGCTTGTTCGGCTCGAGGTCCTTGTAGTGCACGAAGAAGTGCTTGATCGCGTCCAGTTCGAACTGCGAGACGTCCGCGAGGTCCTGGATGTGGTCCCAGCGCGGGTCGCCTGCGACCACGCACAGCACCTTGTCGTCGCCGCCGGCCTCGTCGACCATCTTGAACATGCCGACCGGGCGGGCCTCGACGATCACGCCGGGGAACACCGACTCGGGCAGCAGCACCATCGCGTCCAGCGGATCGCCGTCCTCGCCGAGGGTGTTCTCGATGTAGCCGTAGTCGGCGGGGTAGCCGAAGGAGGTGTAGAGGTAGCGGTCCAGCTTGACCCGGCCGGTCTCGTGATCGACCTCGTACTTGTTGCGCTGACCCTTGGGGATCTCGATGGTGACGTCGAACTCCACGCCTCTTCCTCGCTTTGTCTCGGTGGATGGTGCGGGGTCAGGGTAACCGGTCCGCGATATTGTGGATGGACATAGACGGACCTGCAGCGCAGCGGTGGGCCGGAAACGCAATCGGAGGGGTGTTGGCAAAGCTCGGATCCAAGGACCGAAAGCTGGGGTCCTTGGCGGCGCGACGGCGCAAGCGGGTCCGGCTCCTCCTGTCCGCGGCGCTGGTCCTCGTGCTGGGCGCGGGCGCGGCGCTGTTCGTCGGCCAGCGCCTCGACGGCGACGCCTCCGCCGAGGCGGCCACCACCACCATGCCGGAGCCGCCGCCGACCCTGCCCGACCCTCAGGTCGCGCCGGTGCCCGCGGACGCCCCGATGCCGAATCCGGCCGCCCTCGCCGCCGCCCTCGGGCCCGCGCTGGCCGATCCCGGGCTCGGCAATTTCACCGGCGCCGTGTCCGACGCGGCGACCGGCACCGTGCTGTGGAGCCAGCGACCCGAGGTGCCGATGACCCCGGCCTCGACCACCAAGGTCCTCACCGCGACCGCGGCCCTGCTCGCCCTGCCCCCCGAGCATCGGGTCGCCACCCGGGTGGTGCAGGGCGCGGTGCCCGGCCAGATCGTGTTGATCGGTGGCGGCGATCCCACCCTCACCGCGCAGCCTGCAGGTCAACCGGGCTTCTATCCGGGTGCACCCCGACTCGAGGACCTGGCGACCCAGATCCGGGGTGCGGGCGCGCCGGTCGACAGCATCGTGGTGGACACCAGCGCGTACGCCGGACCGACCATGGCGCAGGGCTGGTTCCCCGCGGACATCGGCGCCGGTTACATCGCGCCCATCGAATCGTTGATGCTCGACGGCGGGCGGCTGAATCCGCTCGAGGACGAGTCCCCCCGCACCGGCACCGCCTCCCTGGACACGGGCCGCGCGCTGGCCGTCGCGCTCGGTGTCGACACCGCCAAGGTCACCCCCGGCATCGCCCCGCCAGGCGCGGCACCGCTTGCCTCGGTCGAGTCAGCCCCCCTGCGCGACCGGCTCGGTCAGATGATGGGTCACTCCGACAACGTGCTGGCCGAGGCCATCAGCCGGGAGGTCGCGATCGCGGCCGGGGCCGAACCCTCGTTCGCGGGCGCGACCACCGCGATCGGCCAGACCCTCGGATCGGCGGGCTTCGACCTCGCCGGGATGACGCTGCACGACGCCAGCGGGCTGTCCGTGGACAACCGGATCCCGGCGCGGCTGCTGGACCAGGCTCTCACCGATGCCGCTGGCGATGCCGAGCCCCGGCTGCGGCCGATGCTGGACTACCTCCCCGTGGCAGGCGCCACCGGCACGCTGTCGGACCGCTACGCCTCGGGCGATCGGCGTGGCGCCGGATGGGTCCGGGCCAAGACCGGGACGCTGTCCAACGCGAGCGCGCTCGTCGGCTACGTCACCGACACCGACAACCGGGTGCTGACCTTCGCGCTGATGTCCAACGACCGGCCGCCGGAGGTCAGCCGCCCGGCGCTGGACGCGATCGCGTCCACCCTGCGATCCTGCGGGTGCCTGTGAGCCGCGACGCGGCGAACTCACCACGATCCGGCGGATTCGCCGGGGTCGTCGACTGGGACCTGGCCTCCCGAACCGGGGTGCGGCTGACCAAGCCCGGCCCGAGCACCACGAGGTACTCCGCGGAGGCGGCGGTGGCCGAGCTGTCCGCGGCCTCGATCCGGGCCGAGGGGCCGGTCCGGGACGTCACCGGTCTGGCCGACGGGCTGCCCGTCCCGCAGGCACAGGTCGTGGACCGGGCCGGATGGGTCCGTGCGGCGGCCCGCTCGATGGCGAACCTGACCGGCGACGACGAGGTCACCGACCGCGGCCTGCTCGGCGGCATGCCTGCCGGGCTGCAGGCGGGGGCGATGCTCGCGTTCCTGTCGTCGGCGATCCTCGGCCAGTACGACCCGTTCACCGGGGAGCACGGCACCCTGTTGCTGGTGGCGCCCAACGTGGTGAGCGTCGAGCGGGCGCTGAAGGTGGTGCCGAGCGACTTCCGGATGTGGGTGTGCCTGCACGAGGTCACCCACCGGGTCCAGTTCTCCTCCTCACCCTGGCTGGCCGGCTACATGCGGGACAACGTCGCGACGATCGGCGAGGGCGGCGATCAATCCGTCACCGATCTGCTCGGCAGGCTCGCAGGCGTGCTTCGCCAACGCCGCGACGGCGACGCCGCACCGGAGGACCGCGGGGTGCTCGGCCTGCTGCGCGCCACCCAGACCGAATCCCAGCGGGCGGCCCTGGACCGGCTGCTGATGCTCGGCACCCTGTTGGAAGGGCACGCCGACCACGTGATGGACGCCGTCGGGCCCGCGGTCGTCCCGTCGGTCGTGGCGATCCGGCAGGCCTTCGACCGTCGTCGGGCGCGGCAGACGAACCCGCTGCAACGGCTGGTCCGCGCGCTGCTCGGGATGGACGCCAAGATGGCCCAGTACGTCCGCGGCAAGGCCTTCGTCGACGCCGTCGTCGGCCGGGTCGGGATGGCCGAGTTCAACGCGGTCTGGGCCGGGCCCGACGCCCTGCCCCTGCCCGGCGAGATCGAGGACCCCGAGAAGTGGATCGCCCGGGTTCTGGCGTGAGCCCGACGCGGCTGCCCGAGGGGCAGGCGTTGCTGGAGGTGCGGCACGCGGTCCGGCGCTGGGTCGCCGCGCACGGCACAGGCGCGGGCGTCGCGGTGGCGCTGTCCGGCGGGGCAGACTCGCTGGCGCTGACCGCGGCCGCCGTCGCGGAGGCCGGCCCGGTGCACGCGCTCGTAGTCGACCACCGGCTGCAGGACGGTTCGGCCGCGGTCGCCGAGCAGGCCGCGGCCCGCGCCCTGGCCCTCGGCTGCGCCTCGGCGCGGGTGCTGGCGGTGCGCGTCGACCGCGACGGCGGGTTGGAGGCGGCGGCGCGCCGGGCCCGGTACGACGCGCTCGGCGCCGCGAGGGCAGGCAGGCCGGTGCTGCTCGGACACACCCTCGACGATCAGGCGGAGACGGTGCTGCTCGGGCTGTCCCGGGGTTCGGGCCCGCGCTCGCTCGCCGGGATGCGCGTTTTCGACGAGCCCTGGGGCAGGCCGTTGCTCGCGGTGCGCCGCGGCGTCACCGCCAGGGCCTGCGAGGAACTGGAGCTCGACCCGTACCGGGACCCGCACAACCTCAGCCCCGAGTTCACCCGGGTGCGACTGCGCTCGGAGGCGCTGCCGCTGCTCGAACAGATCCTCGGCGGCGGCGTCGCGCAGGCGCTGGCCCGCACCGCCGACCAGTTGCGCGAGGACGGCGAGGTGCTCGACGCGATCGCTGTCCGGGTGCTGGCGGACGCCAGGTCGGGCGGGCCCGAAATCGCCGACACAGCGGGCGGGCCCGAAATCGCCGACACAGCGGGCGGGCCCGACGTCGCCGACGCGGCGGGCGGGCTGGACGTGGGCGAGCTCGTCGACATCCACCCGGCAGTTCGGCGCCGGGCACTGCGTGTCTGGCTGCTGGCGAACGGCGCGAGGGACCTGACCGACCGCCAGCTGCGGGCCGCGGACGACCTGATCGGGCGGTGGCGCGGACAGGGTGGCGTCGCGATCGGCGGCGGCGGTCCGGGAGCCAGGTTGGTGCTGTCGCGGCGGCATGGCAGGCTAACGCTCGGGCTGACAGCGATCGGCCCAGACCGGTGAATGAACAGCTCCGTCCATGACCAGGTCAGTCGAAATGAAGGGATTCGCGCCGTGTACGAAGGCGACATCGCATCGGTGTTGATCTCCGAGGAACAGATCCAGGACAAGATCGCCGAGTTGGCCGCGATCATCGCCGAGCGCTACCCGGTCGGCGCGCCAGAGGGCGACCTGCTGCTGGTCGGCGTCCTCAAGGGAGCGGTCTTCTTCATGACCGACCTCGCTCGGGCCCTGCCGATCCCCACCCAGATGGAGTTCATGGCGGTGAGCTCCTACGGCTCGTCGACCTCCTCGTCCGGTGTCGTGCGGATCCTCAAGGACCTGGACAAGGACATCGCAGGCAGGCACGTGCTGATCGTCGAGGACATCATCGACTCCGGTCTCACGCTGTCCTGGCTGATGCGTAACCTCCGCACCCGCAATCCGGCCTCGCTCGAGGTGGTCACCCTGCTCCGCAAGCCGGACGCCATCAAGGTGGACGTGGAGGTCGCGAACGTCGGCTTCGACATCCCGGACGAGTTCGTCGTCGGGTACGGCCTCGACTACGCCGAGCGGTACCGCGACCTGCCCTACATCGGAACCCTCGAACCCACGGTGTACGGCGGCTGACCAGCCATACTCGTGGCATGCCATCGGATCTGACCGCCGCCGCAATCGCCGCGCAGGTGCGCTCCGGCGCGCTGACACCCCGTGACGCCGTCCAGTCGGCCCTGACCCGGATCGCCGAGCGGGATCCGCGGCTGGGCGCGTTCGTCACGGTCCGCGCCGAGCAGGCACTGGCCGAGGCCGACGCGGTCGGCGCGCGGCCCGACCTCGCGACGCTGCCGCTCGCGGGCGTGCCGATCGCGATCAAGGACAACGTGCCGGTGGCGGGCCACCCACTGGGCAACGGCTCGAAGGCGAGCCCCCGCGAACCCTCGACCGCCGATCATCCCGTGGTCGCGCGGCTGCGTGCGGCGGGGGCGGTCGTGGTCGGTCTCACCTCGGTGCCGGAGCTGTGTCTGTGGGGAACCACCGACACCCCGGACATCGTCACGCGCAACCCATGGAACCCCGGCCGGACCACCGGCGGGTCCTCCGGCGGCTCGGCTGCCGCGGTCGCGGCTGGCATGGTCCCGGCGGCGCACGGCGCGGACGGGATGGGCTCGATCCGGATCCCGGCCGCCGGCTGCGGGCTCGTCGGACTCAAACCGGGCCTCGGTGTGGTGCCCGCCGAATTGGGGTCGGACTCCTGGTTCGGCATGGCGGAGAACGGCCCGCTCGCGACGACGGTCGAGGACGCGGCGCTGATGCTGTCGGTGATGGCGGACCGACCCGAGTTGGCGGTCGTCGCCGATCCCGGTCCGCTGCGGATCGCGGTGGCAACCGGCTCACCGCTGCCCCTGGTCCGGGTCGATCCGCACTGGCGGGCAGGCGCGGAGGGCTCGGCGGCGGTGCTCGGCGGCGCTGGTCACCACCTCGCGACGGCGCGGCTGCCGTATCCGGCGAACCCGCTGGGGATACTGGCGCGCTGGACCGCGGGCGCCGCCACCGACGCGGCAGGTCTCGATCCGGCGCTGCTGCAGCCGCGGACCCGCAGGCATGCGGCCGTCGGCCGCGCGATGGCCCGATTCGTCGACCCCGCGCAGGCGCAACGGGTGGACGCGGCGTTGCGCCGGTTCTTCGTCGGCTTCGACGTGGTGATCACCCCCACGCTGGCCCGGTCACCGATCGAGGCGCTGCGCTGGAGCGAGAAGTCCTGGCTCTCCAACATCGTGGCGAACATCCGCTACGCGCCCTTCCCGTCGCTGTGGAATCTGGTCGGCTGGCCAGCGGCGAGCGTGCCGGTGGGGATCCACCCGGAGTCGGGCACCCCGCTGGGCGTGCAGATCGCGGCGCCGCCAGGCGGTGAGGCGCTGATCCTGTCGGTGGCGGCGCAGCTTGAGCAATTGCGGCCGTGGACGCGGGTCGCGTCGGTGTGATCTGGACGCGGGTCGCGTCGGTGTGACGGTTCAGGCCGTCCTGGTCGCAGGCTCGTGCGAGACGACCCGTTCGAGCGCGCGCAGGTCCTTCTCCAGCAACCGGAACAGCCAGTACACGAGGATGAACGCGGCGATGGCCCCGACGCACAGCACCCGGACCGCCACGATCACGGAGGTGATCTCGTCGGCGGACAGGAAGGTCACCCCGGCCACGCCGATCAGCGGCACCGAGGCGGCCAGCGCCAGGTAGCGGACGCTGCGCCTGCTCAGTCCGCGCAGCTTGCGGGCGTCGTCGCTGCTCGTGATTCCCTGCGGCAGCATCATCGGATAGATGCAGCGCACCAGGAAGAAGGTCACCAGGAAGAACGGGTACGCGACCGCGATCGCCCCGCACACGATGAGTGAGCCGAAGAAGTGGATGATGGCGCCCGCCGGGAGATGGCCCACGGCGACCTGCAAGGAGATCGGATAGGTGACGGCGGCCAGCAGCCATATCCCGAAGATGATGAGGACGGCCCGGTCGGCCAGCAGCAGCGTGTCGGAGCGCGCTTTCGTCAGGGTCTGCTTGTCGTAAGTCCGGCCCTTGCGCAGCCCGCGCGGCATCCGCATCGGATATCGGCAGAAGTAGACCACCGCGACAATGCCGATCGGGTACAAGATGCCGTTCATCACCGTCTGGACCTGCTCGAACTTCTCCTGTGCCTCCGCCGACAAGGCGCTGATGATCAGCGTCTTGTTGTGGTGGTAGTTGTAGATGCCAGCCAGTACGTTCGGGACAAGCATGGCGAGCACGGTGATCGGTATCACGTAGCGCCGTAGCCGCATCCGCCAGCTCCGGGGGTCCGGATCGACCAGGTCGCGGGCACGGGGGTCCAGGCACAACTCGAACTGCTGGGCCAGCTCGGCGCCTGTCGACCACCGGTTGGGCGGCTCGGGTGCCAGGCAGGTCAGCAACACCCGCTTCAGTGCGGCCGGGCAGTCGGGTGGCAGCATGGCCTGGCTCTCCTGGTCGACGCCGCGCGCACGTACCGCCAGCATCCGTTCCAGCGAACTCTGCGACTGGCCTCCCGTTGGCCCGTCGTCGAAGGGGCGCGAGCCGGTGAGCAACTCCCACAACATCACCCCGAGCCCGAAGATGTCGCTGCGGGTGTCGAGGTCGCTCGCCGTGCCAGGCAGGCCCGGATGGCAGGCCGCGAGCTGTTCCGGCGACATGTAGGCCAGCGACCCACCGAAGTAGGCCACCGGACTCGCGCCTGCCACGTGGTCGCTGAAGCTGATGTTGAAGTCGGCCAGCTTCGGCACCCCCTCGGCGGTGAGCAGCACGTTCGCGGGCTTGATGTCGCGGTGCAGCACGCCGTGCTTGCCCGCGTAGTCGAGCGCCTCCGCCAGACGACGGCCCAGCCAGGCGACGGTCTCCGGCCAGCTCAGCGGCGCGATCTCGGCCCGCACGCTTGAGTCGCTCGGGCGGATCTCCCCTTTGCTTTCGAGCGACTCGTCGATCACGTCGAGGAGCAGTTGTCCGCTGCGGTCCGCGGGCGCCGTCGCCTGGACTCGCCGCAGCACCCCGAGCAGGGTGCCGCCGGGGACGTATTGCATGTAGAGCAGTTTCAGCTGGCGATCTGCCAGCACTCGCTGGTCGAACACCCGGACGATGTAGTCGTGATCGAGCTGGGCGAGCGTCTGCGGTTCGGTGCCGTGATCGTGCGACATTTTCACCGCGACCAGTCGCTCCATCGAGCGCTGCCGGGCGAGGAAGACCCGCGCGAACGCGCCCCGCCCGAGACCCATCAGCAGATCGAAGTCGTCCACCCGCTGCCCGACGTCGATGTCCTCGAGCGACTCCTGCGCGACGGGCTTTGCGATCAGCGTGTCCTGGTCGTCGCGCGGGCTCGGCGGTTGCTCGATCACCTGGGACTCTTCCGGGAAGTCGCGAGAGTAGTCGCTCGCCTCGACGGTCAGGCCGCTCTCGCGTCGCAGACGGAACTCCTCGTGGATCAGCTTGGGCGGCAACGGCGCGGACTTGAGCTCCGGGAACTCCTCGCGGTAGGCGGCCAGCCGCTTGGGCTTGTCGAACTCCAGCCACCGGTACCGCAGGTCGACCTCGATCAGTTCGATCAACGACTCGCGGCGCTGGTCCCCGGGCTCGGGGAGGTAGTCCGCGAGATTCGGGGGAGTGCCGGTCGCCTCCCATCGGGCCGCGAAACGGGCGACCGGTGGCTGCGCCGCGACCGTGGAGTCCGGCGACGACGGCGCCGCGACCGTGGAGTCCGGCGACGACGCCGCCGCGACCGTGGAGTCCGGCGACGACGCCGCGACCGTCGAGTCCGGTGTGGGTCGAATGGTCCGTTTCATAACGAAAACCTCGGAATGTCTCGTGCGTTGTGCAGCGCTCGATGTGGTGCAGGAGACGCCTCTCAGCCTAGCGCCATGAGGGTTGGGTCGCGGATCGTCAAGGTGGGACCGGACCCGTCCGACACCACGCGTTCGAGGGCGCGCAGGTCCTGCTCGAGCTGCCGGAACATCCAGTAGGCCGCGATGAACGCGACGATCGCTCCCAGGCAGAGCACCCGGATCGGCACGACCACCGACTCCAGTTCGGCGGCGGGCAGGAAGGTCGCCCCGGCGATCCCCACCAACGGCACGGAGGCGGCGACGGCCAGGTAGCGGGTGCTGCGCCGCTCCAGCCCGCGCAGCCGCCTGGCGTCGTCGGCGCTGATCAGCTCGCGCGGCAGCAGCACCGGGTACAGACAGCGCACGGCGTAGAAGGTGACCAGGAAGAACGGGTAGGCCACCGCGATGGCGCCGCACACCACCGTCGAGGCGAGGAAGTGCACGTACGACCCCCGCGGGATCGCCCCCGCGGCGACGCGCAGCGCGATCAGGTTCACGGCGGTCGCGATCCACCAGCCGGCGAAGAACAGGACCACGACGCGGTCGCCGAGCAGCAGGGTGTCGGTGCGGGCCCGCGCCAGGGTCACCGCGTCGAAGGTGCGGCCGCGCAGCAGCGCCAGCGGCACCAGGATCGGGCGGCGGCACAGGTGGGCGAGCAGCACCGCCATCAGCGGGAAGGCGATCACGGTGATGATCAGCTGGATCTGCCCGAAATGCTGTTGCGCCGCAGGGGACAGCTTGCCGACGATCAGCGTGCGGTTGTGGGTGTAGTTGTAGAGGCCTCCCAGCGCGTTCGGTACCAGGATCCCGGCCACGAGGATCGGTGCCGCCCACCGCCGCAGCCGCAGCCGCCAGCTGCCCGGCGGCGGGTCGACCAGGTCGCGGGCGTGCGGATCCAGGCACAGCTCGAACTGCCGCGCCAGATCCGCGCCGGTCGGCCAGCGGTCTCGCGGGTCGGGTTCCAGGCAGGTCAGCAGCGCGCGGCGCAGGGTGGCCGGGCAGTCGGGCGGCAGTTCGGCCTCGACCTGCGGGTCGACCCGGTGCCTGCGCAGGTCGAGCATGGTGCCGAGCGAGGCGTCCGACTCGTCGGCGTCGATCGCGTCGCGGAACGGGCGCCTGCCGGTCAGCAGTTCCCACAGCATGACGCCGAGGGCGAAGAGGTCGCTGCGGGTGTCGAGGTCGGCGGCGGTCGCCGCCATCTGCGGATGCCGGGCAGCCAATTGCTCCGGCGACATGTACGCCAGCGAACCGCCGAAGTACGAGACCGGACTGACGCCTGCGACGCGGTCGCTGAAGCTGATGTTGAAATCGGTGAGCTTGGGGACGCCCTCCGCGGTGAGCAATACGTTCGCGGGCTTGATGTCGCGGTGGATCACCCCGTGCCTGCGGGCGTGGTCGAGCGCCTCCGCGAGGCGTCGGCCCAGCCAGGCGATGGTCTCCGGCCAGGTGAGGGCGGCAACCTCGGCCCGGACGCTGGAGTCGGTTGGCCGGATCTCGCCCTTGGCCTCGAGCGCCTCGTCGATCGCGTCCAGCAGCACCTGTCCACCGCGCGGCTCCCGCGGGGACCCGCGGATTCGGCGCAACACCGCCAGCAGCGTGCCGCCGGGGACGTACTGCATGTACAGCAGTCTCACCCCGAGGCCCTCGAGCTGACGCTGGTCGAAGACCCGGACGATGTAGTCGTGGTCGAGTTGCGCCATCGTCTGCGGTTCGGAGCCGTGGTCGTGCGAGATCTTCACCGCGACCAGTCGGTGCATCGAGCGTTGCCTGGCGAGGAAGACCCGCGCGAACGCGCCCCGGCCGAGCGCCATGAGCAGGTCGAAGTCGTCGATGCGCTGGCCGACATCGATGTCGCCCATGGCCCCGCGCGAACCGGGTGGCGACGTGCGCTCGTCGTCCATTCGCTCCGGGGACAGGGTGCGCGCGACGGTCTCGCGCGCCGGGACCGCCGCGACCGTCGCCTCGGGCGTCGACCGAACGGTCGGGTCCATCAGCGGCTGACCGCCTTCTGATAGCGGTGGATCGCCAGCGGTACGAACACCACCAGGATCCCGGCGATCCAGGCGAGGGAGGCCGCCACCGGGTTCTGCAGGGGCCAGACGTCCGGTACCTCGAGCGCGGGATTGGTGTTGCCGAACAGTTCCCGGACCGCCTGGGTCACCGCGGAGACGGGGTTCCACTCGGCGATGACCCGGAGCACCGTGGGCAGATTCTCCGAGGGTACGAAGGTGTTCGCGATGAACGACAGCGGGAAGATCACCATGAAGCTGGCGTTGCTGTACACCTCCGGCGTGCGGATCCACAGCCCCACCACGGCCATCACCCAGGACAGGGCGTAGGCGAACAGCAGCAGCAGCAGGTACGCGGTCGCGGCCTCGAGCAGGGAGGTGTGGATCCGCCAGCCGACCGCCAGGCCGGCCAGCGTCATCACCACCAGGCTCACGACGTTGATCAGCACGTCGCTGGTGGTGCGCCCGACGAGCACCGCGGACTGGGCCATCGGCAGCGACCGGAACCGGTCGATGAACCCCTTCTGGATGTCCTCGGCGAGCCCGAGCCCGGTCCAGGTGGCGCCGAAGATGACCGACTGGGCGAAAATGCCCGCGATCAGGAACTCCCGGTACGACATCCCCGGCACCTCGATGGAGCTGCCGAAGACATAGGCGAACAGTAGGACGAACATGATCGGCGACAGGGTCGTGAAGATCAGCAGGTCCGGCACCCGCCTGATCTTGATGACGTTGCGTTTGGCGATCGTCGCGCCGTCGCGGACCACCATCTCCAGCCCGTTCACGACGCACTCTCCTTCCGGTGGGCGCCGCCGACCCGGACGGCACCCTCGGCGCCGTTCCCGGTCGACTCCGCCTCGTGGCCGGTCAGCGCGAGGAACACGTCGTCGAGCGATGGCCTGCGCAACGCGACGTCGGTGACGGTCACGTTCCGTCGCGACAGGCTGCCAAGCGCCTCGACGAGGGCGCTGGAACCGTCGGCGACCGGAACGGTGATCCGGCGGGCGTGCTGGTCGACAAGGAGGTCACCGTCGGACAGCGGGGCCAGCGCCGCCCTGGCGTCGTCGAGGCTGGCACCCGGGTCGAGGGCCAGCTCGATCCGTTCCCCGCCCACCTGGTCTTTGAGCTGATCCGAGGTTCCTCGCGCGATCACCCTGCCGTGGTCGACGACGGCGATGTTGTCGGCCAGCCGGTCGGCCTCGTCCATGTACTGGCTGGTGAGCAGCAGTGTGGTGCCCCCCGCGACGAGTTCCTCGATGACATCCCACAGCCCGAGCCGTGCCCGGGGATCGAGGCCGGTCGTCGGCTCGTCGAGGAACAGCACCGGCGGGTTCGCGACCAGCGCCCCTGCGAGGTCGAGGCGGCGCCGCATGCCGCCGGAGTACCCCCTGACCGGCCGGTCGCCTGCCTCCACGAGGTCGAACTGCTCCAGCAGCTCGCGGGCCCGGTCCCTGCTGAACTTGGTGCCGAGGTGATAGAGCCGGCCGACCATCTCGAGGTTCTCGAAGCCGGTCAGGTACTCGTCCACCGCGGCGTACTGTCCGGACGCGCCGATCTGCGCGCGCAGCGCCTTGGCGTCGGCGACCACGTCGAGGCCGTTGACGGTGGCATGCCCGGCGTCGGGTTCGAGAAGCGTCGTGAACACACGCACCGCCGTCGTCTTCCCTGCGCCGTTGGGACCGAGCAGCGCGAGGACGGTGGCCTCGGGTACGGCGAGGTCGAGTCCGTCGAGGGCCACGACCTTTCCGTACCGCTTGACCAGCCCCTCGGCCACGATTGCGTCAGCCATGCCTACCTCCGCGTTTACGTGGACGGTTTCGGGCGTGCCCTGCAACGATCGCACTCCGATCGGGCGGCAGCAAGCAAATTCGTCGCATCCCGTGGTGTCCTCAGCCCACCGCAGGGTGGCCTTTCCGCACCCCAAGGGTGTCTGTCAGCGGGCGCCACGAGGACGGACGATTGGAATACCAACCAGATGAGGCGGTTCAAGACATGTCCAGCGATACGGTGAGCGCCCCGCTCGCCGGTACCCAGTTCACCGCCGCGGCGATCGCCGCTCGGGTGCGTTCCGGCGCGTTGTCGCCGATCGAGGCGGTCGAGGGTGCGCTCACCCGGATCGCCGACCGCGATCCCGGGCTGGACGCGTTCGTGGCCGTGCGCGGCGACCAGGCGCGCGCCGAGGCCATGGCACTCGCCGCGAGGCCGGGCCTGGCGACGCTGCCGCTGGCCGGGGTGCCGATCGCGATCAAGGACAACATTCCGATCACGGGGCATCCCCTGGGGAACGGTTCCGCCGCCACCGACACCGAGTCCTCGACCGAGGACCACCCGGTGCTCGACCGACTGCGCCGGGCCGGTGCCGTGCCGGTGGGACTGACCAGGCTGTCCGAGCTGTGCGTGTGGGCGTCGACCGACTCGCCCGATTCGATCGTCAGGAATCCGTGGAACCCCGAGCTGGCGTCGGGGGGATCCTCCGGCGGGGCTGGCGTCTCGGTGGCAGCCGGGATGGTGCCGGTGGCACACGGGTCCGACTGTCTCGGCTCGATCCGGATCCCGGCCGCGACGTGCGGGCTGGTGGGCATCAAACCCGGCAGCGGCGTGGTTCCGCGCGATCTTGGTGCGAACTCCTGGTTCGGGATGGCGGAGAACGGTCCGCTGACGACGACGGTCCAGGACGCCGCACTGCTGTTGTCGGTGATGGCGGGCCGCCCGGAGTTGGCGGAATTCGAACGCCCGCGTCGGCTGCGAATCGGGGTGGCGGTGGGCTCACCGCTGCCGATGGTCCCGGTGGACCGGCACTGGCGGGACGGGGTGGAACGCAGCGCGCAGTTGCTCGGCTGTGCCGGTCACACGGTCACGGCCGGGAAACTGCCGTACTCCCTGAACCCGACGCCGATGGTGGCGCGCTGGACGGCAGGCACGGCCGCATACGCGGAGGGGCTCGATCCTTCCCTGTTGGAGCCACGCACCCGCACCCATGTCGCGGTCGGGCGCGCCATGCACCGGCTCGTCAAGCCCGGGCAAGTGGACAGGATGGAGGCCGCACTGCGCGGGTTCTTCAAGGATTTCGACGTGGTGCTGACCCCGACGCTGGCCGGGCCGCCGATGCAGGCGCACCGCTGGAGCGAGCGGTCCTGGTCGTCGAACGTCCTGGCAGCCGTGCGTTTCGCGCCGTTCACCCCGATCTGGAACCTGGTCGGTTGGCCGGCCGCGACCGTCCCGGTGGGGATGCATCCGGAGTCCGGTACCCCGCTCGGCATGCAGATCGCGGCGCCGCCCGGCGGCGAGTCGCGGATCCTGGCCGTGGCCGCGCAGCTCGAGGCTCTGCAGCCCTGGCCGCGGGTCGCGGTGGTGTGACGGCCGCGGGTCGCGGCGGCCGCGGGTCAGAACGGCCAGGCCGGGAGCTCCGGGAGTCCGGCCCGCGTCGGCCGTCCGACCAGCCACGCCAGCAGTTCGGCCCGGGGCAGGTCGGGCACCGCGACGTCGGGAGCCGCGTCAGCGAGTTCGGGCAGGTCCCGGTCCAGGATCGATTCGACGAACGCGCCGGGCCAGTTCAGGGCGGCATATCCGGTGCCGAGGTCGAGGTGGTGGATCTCGAGCTCACACCAGCGCAGCACCGGGACGTCCCGCGCGGTGACGGGCTTACGCCAGAGCACGGGCGTGTCGAGCTGATCCGGTCCGATCCGCCGCAGCGACTCGATCACCCGGCGCCCGGCGAAGCGCAGGTCGGCGGCCAGCAGCTCGACGGGTCGGTCCGCGCCCTCCTCGATGGCGGCGCCCCGGGCCTCGCGGCCGCCCGGGTACATCTCCGCTTGGGTTCCGGACAGCACGCCGATCGCGAACCGGTTCAGTGCGTCGGCGTTGCGCGCGAGGTGGGTGACGACGTGGCCGCGACTCCAGCCGGGCAGCAGCGAGCCGCCGCGCGCCTGCTCGTCCGACAGGTCGGCGACCGCGGATTCCAGCCTCGCCTGCGAGCGTTCGATCTCCGCCAGGACCTCGGCGTATGGCAGCGTCATGGCGGCAGCGTATCGACAGTCGGCGCCCGCGGCCCGCCGTGGCGCGCCTCACGGAACCATCCGGTGTGCCCGCGCGTTCTACTGGGCAGAAGCCGCCGTGGCAGCCGCTGCGCGCGGATGGCTGCGCTAACGGACACCACCCGCAGCGGTCGCGGTAACCTTGAACCTCCGGTGAGCAGCCGGAACCCGGCGCACTGTGCTCGACCGGAACTGGAAAGGACTGGCCTGCAGAGGCTGAACCTGTATGAATCGCAAGACTGTCTTTCGCAACCTGGCGATTGTCGCCGGCATCCTGCTGATCATTTACGCGTTCAGCTATTTCGGTAACGACACCCGCGGGTACACGAACGTCGACACCTCGGTGGCCATTGCCCAGCTCGACGCCAAGAACGTCACCGACGCGCAGATCGACGACCGCGAACAGCAACTCCGCCTCACCCTGAAACAGGGCAACGAGGCGACCGAGGACTCGAAGCAGATCCTCACGAAGTACCCGAGCGCCGCGTCGGAGCAGATCTTCACCGCCGTCCAGAACGCGGGCCTGGAGAAGTACAACACCAAGGTGAGCCAGGAGAGCTGGCTGACCTCGATCCTGCTGTTCGTGCTGCCGATGGTGATCCTGCTCGGCCTGTTCGTGTTCGTGATGGGTCGCATGCAGGGCGGTGGCCGTGGTGGCGTGATGGGCTTCGGCAAGTCGAAGGCCAAGCAGCTGTCCAAGGACATGCCCAAGACCACGTTCGCGGACGTGGCGGGCGCCGACGAGGCCGTCGAAGAGCTGTACGAGATCAAGGACTTCCTGCAGAACCCGGCCCGCTACCAGGCGCTCGGCGCGAAGATTCCGAAGGGCGTGCTGCTCTACGGCCCGCCGGGAACGGGTAAGACGCTGCTCGCGAGGGCGGTCGCGGGTGAGGCCGGGGTGCCGTTCTTCACCATCTCCGGTTCGGACTTCGTCGAGATGTTCGTCGGCGTCGGCGCCTCCCGGGTGCGCGACCTGTTCGAGCAGGCCAAGCAGAACAGTCCCTGCATCATCTTCGTCGACGAGATCGACGCGGTCGGCCGCCAGCGCGGCGCCGGCCTCGGCGGCGGCCACGACGAGCGTGAGCAGACCCTCAACCAGTTGCTGGTCGAGATGGACGGCTTCGGTGACCGCACCGGCATCATCCTGATCGCCGCGACCAACCGCCCCGACATCCTCGACCCGGCCCTGCTGCGTCCGGGCCGGTTCGACCGCCAGATCCCGGTCAGCAACCCCGACCTGGCGGGCCGTCGGGCGATCCTCAAGGTGCACTCGCAGGGCAAGCCGCTCGATCAGCACGCCGACCTCGAGGGCCTGGCCAAGCGGACCGTCGGTATGTCCGGCGCGGACCTGGCGAACGTCATCAACGAGGCTGCCCTGCTGACCGCCCGCGAGAACGGCGCCCTGATCACCGAGGCGGCGCTCGAGGAATCGGTTGACCGCGTCATCGGCGGCCCGCGTCGCAAGAGCCGGATCATCAGCGAGCACGAGAAGAAGATCACCGCGTACCACGAGGGCGGGCACACCCTGGCCGCCTGGGCGATGCCGGATATCGAGCCGATCTACAAGGTCACCATCCTGGCCCGCGGGCGCACCGGCGGCCATGCCATGACGGTGCCCGAGGACGACAAGGGTCTGATGACCCGCTCGGAGATGATCGCCCGCCTGGTGATGGCGATGGGTGGCCGCGCGGCCGAGGAGCTCGTCTTCCACGAGCCGACCACCGGCGCCTCCTCCGACATCGACCAGGCCACCAAGATCGCCCGCGCGATGGTCACCGAGTACGGGATGAGCGCCAAGCTGGGCGCGGTCCGGTACGGACAGGAGCAGGGGGACCCGTTCCTCGGCCGCTCGATGGGCATGAGCTCCGAGTACTCGCACGAGGTGGCCCGGGAGATCGACGAGGAGGTGCGCAACCTCATCGAGGCGGCGCACACGGAGGCGTGGGCGATCCTCAACGAGTACCGCGACCTGCTCGACGTGGTCGCCACGGAACTGCTCGAGCGCGAGACCCTCACCCGCAAGGATCTGGAGCAGATCTTCTCGAGCGTGGAGAAGCGGCCCCGGATCACCGCGTTCAACGACTTCGGTGGCCGGACCCCGTCGGACAAGCCGCCGGTGAAGACGCCACGCGAGCTGGCGATCGAGCGCGGTGAGCCGTTGCCCGACGAGTCCGTCCGGCAGCCGACCTTCAGCCAGCCCCGAGAGACGGTTCCGCCCACACCGGCGGGCCCGGGTCCGCAGAACGGCTACCCGATGCCTGCCCCGAACGGCGGCTACCAGCCGTACCCGGATCCGCGGCAGCAGCCGCAGCAGGGGTCGATGCCGGACTACGGCGCGCCAGCCGGTTGGTCGGCGCCCGGTTGGCCGCCGCGGGACACCGGGGAGGGCCAGCACCAGCAGCACCCGCAGCACGCACAGAACCCGCCGAACCCGTACGGCGGCTATCCGCAGTGGAATCCGCCGCAGAAGTCCGCCGAGGAGGGCGACGCGGCAACCGAGCGCTGGGAAGGGCCGAACGGCCAGCAGTAGTCCGGTGGTTACTAGGCTTACCCACTGATCGCGTCGCGCAGGCGCGGTCGGTGGGTAACGGTCGACGAGAGTGGAGGTTCGGTCGGGTGTCGGTCAATCAACTCGGTGGTGCAGAACTTGAGTGCGTGGAGACCGGTCGCGTGTTCGACCAGCCGCGCGCCGAGGCCGCGATTCGTGAGCTGCTGATCGCGGTCGGCGAGAACCCGGATCGGCCGGGCCTGCTCGACACCCCCGCCCGGGTGGCGCGGGCATACCGAGAGGTCTTCGCCGGCCTGTACACGGATCCGGATTCGGTGCTCAACACCACCTTTGACGAGGGACACCAGGAGTTGGTGCTCGTCCGCGACATCCCGATGTACTCCACCTGCGAGCATCACCTGGTCTCGTTCCACGGTGTCGCGCACGTCGGCTACATCCCCGGCGCCACGGGCCGGGTCACCGGGCTCTCGAAGCTCGCTCGACTGGTCGACCTGTACGCGAAGCGTCCGCAGGTGCAGGAGCGATTGACCAGTCAGATCGCTGACGCGATGGTGCGCAAGCTCGATCCGCGCGGGGTCATCGTCGTGGTGGAGGCCGAGCACCTGTGCATGGCGATGCGCGGCATCCGGAAGCCGGGCGCCAGCACCACCACCTCCGCCGTGCGTGGACTGCTGCAGTCCAGTGCCGCCTCGCGTTCCGAGGCTCTGGACCTGATCCTGCGCAAGTGACGGTGCCGCCGATGCCGGGCCGCTGCGTGGTGATGGGCGTCCTCAACGTCACCAGCGACTCGTTCTCGGACGGCGGCCGCTACCTGGACCGGGACGCCGCGATCGAGCACGGCCTCGAGCTGAGCCGGCTGGGCGTGGACATCGTGGACGTGGGCGGCGAATCGACCCGTCCGGGCGCCACCCGAGTAGATCCGGCGGTCGAGGCCGAGCGGATCCGTCCGGTGATCGCGGCCCTGGCGGCGGAGAACGTCACGGTCAGCGTCGACACCATGCACGCGTCGGTGGCGGCGGCCGCGATCGAGGCCGGGGTCGCCATCGTCAACGATGTCTCCGGTGGCCGCGCCGACCCGGCGATGGCCGCGGTGATGGCCGACGCCTGCCTGCCCTGGATCCTCATGCACTGGCGGTCGGCTGGCGACTACGTGCAGGCCGGCGGCGCGAACCACTACGACGACGTGGTCGCGGAGGTCAGCTCCGAACTGCTCACCCAGGTCGACGCCGCGGTCGCGGCCGGCGTCGATCCCGATCGGCTGATCCTCGATCCCGGGCTGGGATTCGCGAAGACCGCCGACCACAATTGGGCACTGCTCGGAGCGCTGCCCCGGCTCAACGCGCTCGGTTTCCCGGTTCTCATCGGCGCCTCCAGGAAGCGGTTCCTCGGCAAGCTGCTCGCCGACGCGGACGGCGACCGCGCCCCCGAAGGCCGCGAGGTCGCGACGGCGGTCGTCTCCGCGCTCGCGGCGCGGGGCGGGGCGTGGGGTGTCCGCGTGCACGACGCGCGGGGTTCTCTCGACGCGATCGCGGTGGCGAATGCCTGGAGTGCGGCTGAGGGGGAGGGTCATGTCTGATCGAATCGAATTGCGCGGCTTGCGGGTTCGCGGCAATCACGGCGTGTTCGAGCATGAGAAGAGGGACGGTCAGGACTTCCTCGTCGACATCACCGTGTGGATGGACCTGGCACCGGCGGCGGCCTCGGATGACCTCGCCGACACCATGCACTACGGCGAACTCGCCGAGACGGCAGCCGCGATCGTGGCCGGCCCCTCCCGCGACCTCATCGAGACGGTGGCCGGGGAGATCGCCGATGCGGTGCTGGGCGATGACCGGGTGAACGCCGTGGAGGTGACCGTGCACAAGCCGTCGGCGCCCATCCCGCTGACCTTCGTCGACGTCGCCGTCGTGGCACGCCGCTCCCGCAAGGGTCTGCGCGGATGAGTCGCGCGGTTCTCTCCATCGGATCGAACCTCGGCGATCCGCTCGAGAACCTCCGATCCGTCGTCGATGCGCTCGGCGATCGGCTGGTCGCGGCGTCCGGCGTGTACGCGACCGCACCGTGGGGCGGGGTCGAGCAGCAGGACTTCCTCAACGCCACGCTGATCGCGGCCGACCCCGAGCTGGATTGCCGCGGCTGGCTGCGGCTCGGGCAGGAGCTGGAGGCCGCCGCCGACCGGGTGCGCGAATTGCGGTGGGGCCCACGCAGCCTCGATATCGACGTGATCGACTGCGACGGCGTCGTCAGCGACGACCCGGACTTGACGTTGCCGCATCCGCGGGCCCACGAGCGGGCGTTCGTGCTCATCCCATGGCTTGAGGTCGACCCGGACGCCTCGCTGGTCGTGCGGGGAGCGACAACGTCGGCTCGAGAGTTGCTCGGCGACCTCGACGCGAACGAGCGCGACGGGGTGCGACGGACCGAGCTCCGGCTGGTACGCCCATGATGAGTCCGACCCGGATCCGGGACCTGCTGGGGCTCGCAGCCTTCGCGGCCATCGCGACCTGGCTTCTGGTTCGCACGTTCTACGGCGACCTGCCGCCGATCCCGCTGTACGCGGGCGCCTCGCTGTATCCGGTCGCCGCCATCGAGGTGGGTGTCGCCTTCATGATCCGGGCGCGGGTGCGGGGGCATCAACTCGGCCAGGGGCCGCGCCAGCTCCATCCCATCACCGCGGCAAGGGCGGTGGCGCTGGCCAAGGCGTCGGCACTGGTCGGGGCGGCCAGCGCGGGCGTCTGGCTCGGGTTGCTCCTGTACTTGCTGCCACAGCGATCGACCGTTCAGGCCGCCGCGGACGACATCTCCGGCGCCGTGGTCGGCCTCGGCGCGGGCGTGGTGTTGGTGGCCGCGGCGCTCTGGCTCGAGCATTGCTGCAAGGCCCCGGACGAGCCGCCGGACGAG
Source organism: Rhodococcus sp. NPDC059179 (assembly GCF_042754885.1). Lineage (NCBI taxonomy): Bacteria > Bacillati > Actinomycetota > Actinomycetes > Mycobacteriales > Nocardiaceae > Rhodococcus > Rhodococcus sp. NPDC059179. The sequence goes on from NZ_JBHZBV010000001.1 coordinate 1,016,428, forward strand.
CCGGCGATCTGACGGCTCCTGCAGGCTCCACTCGGGATCTTCTGGTCGTTCCTGCAGGCTCCACTCCGCGCGTGTGACCTGTCGTCGCGGCGGCCGGTCGGTGCGGACCGCTATCCTCGGCTGCATGACGGTTTCTGGTCGCGCGAGCTCGCTTCGGCGGAACAAGCGCAGCACGAGCCAGATGATTGTCGGCTCGCTGGTGGCATTGGCGGTGATCGCCAGCCTGTTCATGATCTTCAGCAACAGCGTCTTGTTGCTACGGGTGGGGCTGGTCGTCGCCCTGTGGGCCACCGTCATCGCCGCCATCGGGATGACCAAGTACCGGCGCGAATCGGCCGCCGACAAGGCGAAGGTGCGCGATCTGCAGACCGTGTACGAGCTGCAGCTCGAGCGGGAGATCACCGCCAGGCGTGAGTACGAGTTGGGCGTCGAGGCCAGGGTCCGTGGCGAGGCGAACCTCGATGTCTCCGAGATTGCTGCCCTGCGGGCGGAGCTGGCGGCGCTGCGCGGCAGTCTCGAGGTGCTGTTCGACGGCAGGCTGCCGGTCGACCGGGTCGCGTTGATGGCCGACGCCACCCGAATCCCGGAACTGGCGAGCTCGCCAAGGGCCGGCCACCCGCGGCCCGCGGCTTTCGCCCCGGATCCCGCGTACGCGGCCACCCCGAGCGCCGGACCGACCTTCGCCACGCCGTTCGACGAGCCGGTTACCGCCGAGGTTCTCGTGGTGACGGAACCCGAGCCGGAGCCCACCCCGGTCGCGGCGTCACCGATTCCGAGGCAGGTGCCCCCGCCGCGCGCGGCACCAGCCGCACCGCGGCCCGCCGCGACGCAGCCGCCCCCGGAGCCGACGCCGCCGATCCCGGTGCCCGAGCCGGTGCCGCCCATCCCGGCGCCCGCGCCACTGCCCGAACCCGAACCCGCGCCGTCGCCCGAACCCACTCCGGCGCCGACCCCCGACGTCGCATCGACGCCCGTCGAGGTGCCCTCTCGCAGGTCTCGCCGCCGTGCCGCGGAGGCAGAGCCTGCGCCCGCAGCCGTATCCGAGGCGGCCGACCCGGCGGGTGCCCACTCGACGGGGCTCTCGGTCGCGGAGATCATGGCGAACATGAACACCACGGAGTCCGGGACGGACGGGTCGAGGTCCGGCCGCCGCCGACGCGACTGAGCGTGCGCTAGATCACCATTTCCGCCATGGCGGCCGTCGCAGCGCGGCGGCTATCCTCACTGTGAACGTCTGGTACCCGCCCTGCGGGACTGGAACGAACGAGAGGAAAACGGTGACCTCCTTCGAGATCACTCAGGACCCCGCGCCCGCACGATTGACCATCGGAATTGTCTCGGCGGGACGCGTAGGAACCGCGATCGGCGCCGCGCTCGAGCGTGTCGGCCACATCGTCGTCGCCTGTTCCGCGGTGTCCGACGCGTCGATTCGCCGGGCCGAGACCCGGCTCCCCGAGACCGAGATCCTGCCGGCCGCAGAGGTGGCCTCGCGCTGCGAACTGCTGCTGTTGACGGTGCCGGACGCCGAGCTCGCCGGCCTGGTGAGCGGCCTGGCCGCCACCAATTCGGTCAAGCCGGGCACCCTCGTCGCACACACCTCGGGTGCGAACGGCATCGGTGTGCTCGAGCCGCTGGCCGCCCTCGGTGCCCTACCGATGGCGATCCACCCCGCCATGACCTTCACCGGACACGACGAGGACACCGCTCGGCTGTCCTCCGCGTGTTTCGGAATCACCGCGGCGGACGAGATCGGCTACGCGATCGCGCAGTCCCTGGTCCTGGAGATCGGCGGCGAGCCGGTCCGGGTCCGCGAAGAGTCGCGCCCGCTGTACCACGCGGCGCTCGCGCATGGCAGCAATCACCTGGTCACCCTGGTCGTGGACGCCGTCGCCGCGCTCCGCGTCGCCCTCTCCGGTGAGGAACTCCTCGGCCAGCAGCTCGTCGACGACCAGCCGAACGGGGTGGCCGAGCGGGTGCTGGGCCCCCTACTGTCCGCTGCCCTGGACAACGCGCTCCGGCGCGGTCCCGCGGCACTGACCGGGCCGGTGGCCCGCGGCGACGCGGCAGCGGTGGCCACCCACCTCCGGGTCCTGCAGGAGGTCGACCCGCGGATCGCGGCCGCCTACCGCGCCCTCTCGCTTCGGTCCGCTCAGCGGACCGGGTCCAAGCCCGAACTGATCGAGATCCTGGAGGGTCACTCGTGAACGGCTACGCACGCGGTGAACTGACCGTGCACCACGAACCCGCCGAGCTGACCAAGGTCGCCAAGGCGCTGCGCGGCGTCGGACGCCAGGTGGCGCTGGTGCCGACCATGGGCGCGCTGCACGCCGGGCACCTCGAGATCGTCCGCCAGGCCAAACTGCGCGGCAGCGTCGTGGTGGTGTCCATCTTCGTCAACCCGCTGCAGTTCGGTGCGGGCGAGGACCTGGACGCGTACCCGCGGACGCTGGACCGCGACCTCGAGCTGCTGCGCGAGGCGGGCGTCGAATTGGTGTTCGCCCCGTCGGTGGCCGCGATGTACCCGGCCGGTCAGCGCACCATGATCCATCCGGGTCCGCTCGGCAGCGAGCTGGAAGGGGCCAGCCGCCCGACGCACTTCGCCGGGATGCTGACCGTCGTGAACAAGCTGCTGCAGATCGTGGCGCCCAACCTCGCGTACTTCGGCGAGAAGGACTACCAACAGCTCACGCTGATCCGTCAGATGGTCCGCGACCTGAACCTCGACGTCGAGATCTACGGCGTCCCCACGGTCCGCGAGCAGGACGGCCTCGCGTTGTCCTCGCGGAACCGCTACCTCGACGAGGCCCAGCGCACCGCGGCCGCGACGATCTCCGCCGCGCTGGTGGCGGGCGCGCACGCGGCGGCGGGCGGGCCCGAGGCGATCCTGGCCACCGCCCGCGGAGTGCTGGCGACGACCCCGGAGGTGGAGGTCGACTACCTCGAGGTCCGCGGCGTCGACCTGGGGCCAGCGCCCGAGCGCGGCGACGGGCGACTGCTCGTCGCGGCCAGGGTCGGCAGCACCCGATTGATCGACAACGTCGGCATCGCCGTCGGCACCGGATTCCTCGAACGGGAAGAGGATTCCCGCACCACGCAGACCACGCCGGCGGGGTAAGAGCGCCCCCTCCATCGCCACCGATTTCCAGACAGACCTAAGGACACAACATGTTTCGCACCATGATGAAGTCGAAGATCCACCGCGCCACCGTGACTCACGCCGACCTGCACTACGTCGGGTCGGTCACCGTCGACCAGGACCTGATGGACGCCGCCGACCTGCTCGAGGGCGAACAGGTGTGCATCGTGGACATCAACAACGGTGCCCGCCTCGAGACCTACGTCATCGCGGGGGAGCGCGGTTCCGGCGTGATCGGGATCAACGGTGCGGCAGCGCATCTGGTCCATCCCGGCGACCTGGTCATCCTCATCGCCTACGGCGTGATGAACGAGCAGGAGGTCCGCGACTACCAGCCGCGCGTGGTCTTCGTCGACGCCGACAACAAGGCCATCGAGCTCGGCGCCGACCCGGCGCACGCCCCCGAGGGGTCGGGCCTGATCACGCCGCGGATGCTGTCCACTCTCGAAGACGCCTCGGCGCTGGTGTAACCGTGCTGCTCACCGTCGACGTCCGCAACACCAACATCTCCCTCGGGTTGTTCACCGGCACCGGTGACCACTCGAAGTTGGTGCGGGACTGGCGGATGCGGACGGATCCGCGGATGACGGCGGACGAGTTGGCCTGGATGCTGCGGGGCCTGCTCGGGGGTCGCGTGGACCAGATCGTCGGGGTGTCGGCGCTGTCCACGGTGCCGTCGGTGCTGCGGGAGTTGCGGGTGATGCTGACCCGGTACTGGGAGCATGTGCCGCACGTGGTGGTCGAGCCCGGCGTGCGAACCGGGGTACCGCTGCTGGTCGACAATCCCAAGGAGGTGGGTGCCGACCGGATCGTCAACAGCCTGGCCGCACACCACCTTTACGGCGGTCCGTGCATCGTCGTCGACTTCGGGGTGGCGACCTGCGTCGACGTGGTCTCGGCGAAGGGCGAGTTCCTCGGCGGGGCGATCGCGCCGGGCCTGGAGACCTCTACCGACGCGCTTGCCTCGCACTCGGCGGCGCTGCGGAAGTTCGAGCTGGTGCGACCGCGCGCGGTGGTCGGCAAGAACAGCGTCGAGTGCATGCAGTCCGGGGCGATCTTCGGGTTCGCGGGCATGGTGGACGGACTGGTGCGCCGGGTCCGCGCCGAGCTGCCCGCGTTCGCGGGCGACGACGTGAACGTGATCGCCACGGGTGAGAGCGCCCCGCTGGTGATGCCGGAGTCGGAGACCATCGCGCACATCGAACGCGACCTCGCTCTCGAGGGCCTGCGGATCGTGTACGAACGCAACCAGGCCCGACGGGCCGCGAAGCATCCGCCGGTCGGCTGAGCGGCCGATGGCCGGAGGGTTTGCAGGTCCCGGGTTCTATGTCACACTGGTGGGCGTGAATCGCCGCATGGTCGCCCAGGAGTGTTGTCGAGGCTGAACGCCGCCTCGATTCGTTGAGGCACGTCTGACCGCCTTGACCAATTCACCCTCCTGGAGTCTCTCCCATGCTTTCCACATCAGTGGTCTCTTCTTTGGCACCATCACCCCTCACCGCGCTGTCCTCGCCGAGCCGTCTGCGTCCGGCCGACCTGTTGCGCATCACCGATCAGGGCGCGCGGGACGTGCTCGACGGCCGCTTCGCCGATCTGCTGCCCGGGACCGGGTCGTGGCCGACGGACCAGCGCTGGTCGATCCGCCTGCATGCCGACGATGACGTCGACGTCTGGCTGATCAGCTGGGCGCCCGGTCTCTCGACCGAACTCCACGACCATGCCGGGTCGCTCGGCGCGCTCACCGTTCTCAGCGGCGTGCTGGCCGAATACCGTTGGAGCGGCGGTGAACTGAAGTACCGCACGCTCGACGCGGGCGATCAGGCCTCGTTCCCGCTCGGCTGGGTGCACGACGTCATGCAGGCGCCCGACCACGTTGTGGATCCCGCAGCCCCGACGCTGAGCGTGCACGCCTACTCGCCGCCGCTCACGGCGATGTCGTACTACGAGGTGACCGATCACGGCGCTCTCCGGCGTACCCGCACCGAGCTGACCGATCTCCCGGAAGGACAGTCGGCATGACCATCGACGAGATGCTCGAGAAGGCCCGCGGCAGCTACCGGCGCATGTACGTGTTCGAGCTCGACGAGGCCGTCGCCCGCGGCGCGATCATCGTCGACATCCGACCGCAGGCGCAGCGCGCCGTCGAGGGCGCGCTGCCCGGCGCGCTGGCGATCGAACGGAACGTGCTCGAGTGGCGGCTCGACCCGGCGAGCAGCGCGGCCATCGCGCTGGCCGTCGATCACGACGTCGAGTGGATCGTGGTCTGCTCGGAGGGCTACACGTCCAGCCTGGCGGCCGCGGCGCTGCAGGAACTGGGTCTGCACCGGGCGACGGATCTCGTCGGCGGGTACCAGGCGCTTCGTTCGGCGGGCCTGCTCGGGGTCGCGACCAGGGCCCGGCACTACGTTCGGGAGGCCGCGGCGGTCGCCGCGCACTGAGGGCGCATTATGCTGGTCACCCGTGAGTGATGCAGCAATCCAGCAGGCCGATGACACCCCCGAGCAGCTCCGGATCCGCCGAGAGAAGCGGGACCGGATCCTGGCGCAGGGGCAGGAGGCCTACCCGGTCTCGGTTCCGCGCACCCACACGCTCGCGCAGGTGCGTGCGCAGCACCCTGACCTGGAGCCGGACACCGCCACCGGCACGCAGGTCGGCGTGGTCGGCCGGGTGATCTTTGTCCGCAACACCGGCAAGCTCTGCTTCGCCACGCTGCAGGAGGGTGACGGCACCCAGCTGCAGGCCATGATCAGCCTGGCCTCCGTCGGTGAGGAGGCGCTGGCCGCGTGGAAGTCGGACGTCGACCTGGGCGACTTCGTGTTCGTGCACGGTGAGGTGATCAGCTCCCGCCGCGGTGAGCTCAGCGTGATGGCCGACGCCTGGCAGATGGCCGCCAAGTCGCTGCGCCCGTTGCCGGTCGCGCACAAGGAGATGAGCGAGGAGTCGCGGGTCCGCCAGCGCTACGCGGACCTGATCGTGCGCCCGGAGGCCCGCGACAACGCGCGAAAGCGCGTCGCGGTGGTCCGTGAGCTGCGTAACGCGCTCGAGCGGCGCGGGTTCCTCGAGGTGGAGACCCCGATGCTGCAGACCCTGGCTGGCGGGGCCGCGGCGCGCCCGTTCATCACCCACTCGAATGCCCTCGACATCGATTTGTATCTGCGGATCGCTCCGGAACTGTTCCTCAAGCGTTGCGTCGTCGGCGGGATCGAGAAGGTCTTCGAGATCAACCGGAACTTCCGCAACGAGGGCAGCGATTCGACGCATTCGCCGGAGTTCGCGATGCTCGAGACGTACGAGGCGTACGGCACCTACGACGATTCCGCGACGATGACCCGCGAATTGATCCAGGAGGTCGCCCAGGCCGCCTTCGGAACCCAGCTGGTGACGCTCGCGGACGGCACCGAATACGACCTCGGCGGCGAGTGGAAGACGCTCGAGATGTATCCGTCGCTGTCCGAGGCGATCGGTGTGGCCGTCACCCCCGCGACGACCGTCGACGAGTTGCTCGCGCTCGCGGAGAAGGTCGGGCTCGAGGTGCCCAAGGACAAGGGCTACGGACACGGCAAGCTCGTCGAGGAGCTGTGGGAGCACCAGTGCGGCGACCAGCTCGTCGCGCCCACCTTCGTGCGGAACTTCCCGGTGGAGACCTCGCCGCTGACCCGCCAGCACCGCAGCGAGGCGGGTGTGACGGAGAAGTGGGACCTGTACGTGCGCGGCTTCGAGCTGGCCACCGGATACTCGGAGCTTGTCGACCCGGTGATCCAGCGGGAGCGCTTCGTCGACCAGGCGCGGCTGGCGTCGGCGGGCGACGATGAGGCGATGGCGCTGGACGAGGACTTCCTCGCCGCGATGGAGCAGGGAATGCCGCCCACGACGGGCACCGGCATGGGGATCGATCGCCTGTTGATGGCATTGACGGGATTGGGAATCCGCGAAACAATCCTCTTCCCAATTGTGCGCCCCGCGGCTCGCTGACCTCTTTCAATTGCTAATTTGCTTTTCTCCGGTATTGCGTTCGTCCGACTGGGCGTAGACTCGTCGAAGCCGGCGCGGGGAAGCGCAAAATTGCAGTTCATTGAAAGGAAACTCGATCCATGGCGAAAAAGGTCACCGTCACCCTGATCGATGATGTGGATCAGGAGGCGGCCGCCGACGAAACGGTCGAGTTCGGTCTCGACGGGGTCACTTACGAGATCGACCTGTCGTCCGCGAATGCCGCAAAACTGCGGGAACAGCTTGAGGTTTGGGTTTCACATGCACGACGGTCGACCGGGCGTCGACGGGCCAAGGCCGCAGCGGCCGGCGGCAAGAGTCGTGTGGCGATCGACCGCGAGCAAAGTGCGGCGATTCGCGAGTGGGCGCGGCGCAATGGCCATAAGGTGTCTGCCCGCGGTCGTATCTCGGCGGATATCACCGAGGCGTACAACAAAGCCAACTGATCTCCTGAATTTGCCCTCTCGTTTCGCCCGCCCCATCGCACGCAGGCTGTTAGCCTCGCGATCGGGCGGGCGGACGAGGGAGCAACATGAGGGGGAGCGCGATGCGCTGGCGAATTGTGATCGGTTCATTGATTTCGGCGGCCGCGTTGTTATGGGGCACAGGCGCCGCGGGCGCGGCACCCCTGCCGGAACCCGATACCTTTCTTTCCGGGGTGCTGCCGGAATTGACCAATCCGGGCGGATCGGCACCCGGTAGTAACGACTGGTCGTGCCGGCCGACCGCGGAACACCCGTCACCCGTCGTCCTGGTGCACGGCACCGGCGGCAATCGGCAGGACAACTGGGCTGCCTACGCGCCGATGCTGGCGAACGAGGGCTTCTGCGTCTTCTCCCTCACCTACGGCAACTTCGCCGACCTGCCGTGGCCGCTGAGCGCGATCGGCGGCATGCTCCCAGTGGACGAGAGTTCCCAGCAGCTCGCGGCGTTCGTGGACCGGGTGCTCGCCACGACCGGCGCCGCCAAGGTCGACCTGGTCGGCCATTCACAGGGCACCGTGCTGGCCAACAACTACGCGAAGTACCACGGCGGCGCGACGAAGGTCGGCAGGATCGTGTCGCTGGCCCCGCCGTGGGACGGGACCTACGGGGTCGACCAGTTCAGCCTCGGCGCCGCGCTGCGCGGCCTGGGGGTGGACGACGAATTCCAGCTCGGGTTCCCGGTGTGCAAGGCCTGCCCCGAGATGATGCACGGCTCGGCGTTCGTCGACCGCCAGCGGTCCGGCGGTCTGTACGTGCCGGGGATCGAGTACACGAACATCGTCACCCGCTACGACGAGATCGTGGTCCCGTACACCTCCGGCATCGAGCCCGGCCCGCAGACGACAAACATCGTGCTGCAGGACGGCTGCGAACAGGACTACTCCGATCACCTCTCGATCGCGGGCGCGCGGCGGGCGCGGACGATGGTGCTCAACGCGCTCGATCCCACGCATCAGCGCGAGGTGCCATGTGCGTTCGTGCCGCCCGTCGTCGGCTGACCGGCTTGCCTGCCGGAATCGGGTGCTCAGCTCCAGTCGAGCCGCTCGATCGCCTTCTCGAGGACGGGCCGGGTGCGGTCGCACGTGGTGTCGCCGAAGGTCGTCGGATTCGCCCGCTGCATCTCCACGGTCGGCTTCGCGGTGAGTTGAAGCATCCGGAGGTCGCTGAACGAGACCTCGTACAAGCAGGTGCTCCAGTCATCCGCGATGACGAGAGCCGGGCGGCCGAGCACCTCGTGGTCGTATTGAGCGGCCTCTTCCTCTGCTGAGACCCCGGGCGTCAGGGAACTGGCGATGAGCCGAACCTTTACCGACCCGGCGTCGGCACCCCATTCGCAGTCCGAGATTCGTTCGAATGCGCTGTCGGGCATCGGTTTCAGTGCTTCGGTACCGGCGAGGATTGCGACCTCATCGGTTGTGAGCAGGGTGCACGGGTCGGCCTCGCGCACACTGGCCACCGGGTCGATCGAGGGGGAGTCGGTTGCGCACCCAGTTGCCAGCGCACAGGCGCCGACACCGATCGCGATGCACCGCTTCAGTCGTGTCATGTCCAGCCCAATCGAGTTACCGCGGATTTGGTGAGTTCGAGGGTGCGCTGGCAGACCAATTCACCGAGCGGTGCCGGCTGGGCCAACAGGTGCTCGGTGGTCGGAGCGAGGCTCACGGAGATGCGCCGATCGTCACTGAACCGGACCGTGAGCACGCAGCTGTCGTGGCGTCCTCGGTCCAACGTGATCGGCCGCCCGCCAACCTCGCCATAGGTCCGCGTCGTGTCCGCGCCGAATTCGGAGTCCGCGACGAGGAAGGTTACGCCGGCGGATCCAGGGCCGCCATCACCCCATTCGCAACCGATGACATTGGCCGAGGTGACCGGATGAAACCGGCCCACGATCCCGTCCACTGCGGTCGCGGCGGCCACCTCGTTGTCGGTCAGCAGAGCGCACGGGTCGACACCCGCAAGCGGCGGGGACGGCGCCACCGTGGGTTCGGGTTCTGCTGTGCGGGTGGTGGCTTGAGTGGTCGGTTCCGCGACGGAGGTGACCTCCTCGTCGGCCCCACAGGCCGTCAGCATGGGCAGGGCGAGCGTCACCATCGCGGCGACTGTCGAACGGAGGTGCATTATTGCCAACCCAGCCGGGGGAGCGCGGCCTTGACGAGTGTCAGGGTGCGGTCGCACCACATTTCCTCCGTCGGATTCTTCTCGGACTTGATTTGCCGAGCGGTCGGGACGAAGCCGAGGAGCAGGAGGCGGTCTCCACCGAAGGTGACGGCGAGTCCACAGCTGGTCTCGTCGGCTTGCTCGATCTTGATCTCGTGCCCGTCCATTGTGTCGAGTGTTCGCCCGATGGTGAGGAAGCGAGTGTCGACGCCGACCGACATCGCGGCGCTGATCGAGCCGGGGCCATCACCCCAATTGCAGCCGATGATCGTTGAGTCCTCGTTGGGCTGCCACTCGCCGGTCAGCCCGGGGATGCCTGTGGCGGCCTCCGTCTCGTCCGAGGTGAGGAGGTCGCAGGGGTTGGCGCCCTCGAATGCTGCGTCTTGGGGTACCGATTCGACCGTGGTCGTGGCCGCGGAATAGGTTGCGACGGTGGGTTCGGATTCGCCGGATGCGCACGCGGCCAGGGGCGTGAGCGCCAGCGCTGCGCAGGCAACGGACACTGTGCGGGTGATGGGCATGATCCTCGTTTCGGGTGGTGGCGTCGGCCGGAGGGTGGGGTTCATTCCCACTTGATCTCGTAGGGGCCAGCTTCCTCGTCCTCTGGTTCCCGCAGCGGTGTCGGGTGCGAAAACCACCTGTAGAGCCCCGAGTTCTTGATCTCTGCCACTTCCTGTGGCACGGGCCTCGCCTGGTACTCGACTTCGTCCCAACGGCATTCGCCCGCCGCAACTCGCTCGGCGTAGACACGGAGTTCCGCTGAGCTCGTAGGAAGTGCTGCAATCTTGTCCCACAACTCGTCGGTCACCTCGATGCGCGTGTCCCAGTCGCCATTGCGGCTTTTCTCGGATCGAATCCGCGCCGTGGCAGCATCCGCGATTGCCTCAATCGCCCGGTCGTACGAGGGTCGCAGGTGCGGTGGAATGTCGTCGATCATGCTGCGTCCGCCCATGGGTCGGTCCCGACCGAGAACGATTCGGTTGGTTTGTGTAGCGGTCCATCTGCGTCGGCCACACCTGCTAGGTCTTCGATCAGCTTGAGCTTCTTCTTCTTGTCGTCGAACCGATCGGTGATCGGTGCAAGCGTCTCGGCGGACAACTCATTGAGCGTTCCGCTCGGCGATACCACCGCAGACAGAAACCCGGATACGGTGTCGACGACGCCGCGAATGCTGTCGACCAGTGCCGTCACCTGATCCTTGACTGAGAATATGATGCGGATAATCGCTTCCACCTGGACCGCTGTGCCCAGGAAGGGGATCTTCTTCACCGCGAACTTGAGCAGATCGGTGACATCCTCGATCTGTACTTCCTTCTCCAAAAGGTCCGCGAGATTGGAAACCACCTCCAGGCACACTCGTTTGATCTCGTCGGCGGCTGCCTCAAGCAAGGTCTTGATGGCGCGCCCGACCGGTCCCTCCCAGGTCATTGCCTCGACCTGTCGGCCGGTGTAGTCCTGGAAGGCCTCCTCTGCCTTGCCCGCCCAGTGGTCGCTGATCTGCTTGGCCCCGGACTCGAGGTTCTTGCCGCAGTTCTCCATTGCCTCACCGGCGACCTTGTGGGATTCGCCGATTCGCTTGAGCTCGTTCCAGTTTCCGCCGATCGGCTTGATGGTCTCCTCGAGGGCGCTCCAACCCGTCACAGCCTTGATTGCCGTGTCGATGTCACCCAGCCAGCCCGCGCGATCGGCGATGAGAGTGCGGATGTCTTCGGCTGCGGTTACCGGCGGATCGAGGTTGACGTCCTCGTGGGCGACGTACCGGGCGGGGTCCGGGTAGTCGCCCGCCGCACCGGGCGCGGCGACGTCGGGCCCGTAGGCGGACTCGTCCACGAGGCAGACCAGGAGATTCGCGTTCAGTGCCTCGTAGTTCTTGCGTTCCTGATCGCTGTACATCCACGCCGCTCGATTGAGCTCGGTCCCGATTCCCCGGCACATTGCGGTGTGGCCGTCGAATCTGCTCCACGCCGCATCGGCGGCCAACTCGAGCGGCGAGAACAGCGTCTGCAGGAGTCCTTCGCCGAAGTTTCCGCCCGGAGTGGCGTTGTCCCGAGTGAATCGGGCCGCGTCACTGGCCTTGTCGGCGACTTCGTTGGCGAGCACCGCGGCACCGGCGATTTCGCTGGCATCACCCCTGAATAGTTCCCCCATGGTTCCCCCGTCTTGCTGTCAGGACCTACGTAAGGTCGAAATGATCCGGTCAGCTACCTGTGGATCGGGTGCGCCCGAAAGTCCCTGGTGAACCTCCACCATCAGGATCATGACCTCGGCGGTCGCGTATCCAGCCGTCGTAACGATGTCGAAACGAGCAGAGGGTGGGTCGCACTCGTCGTCTCGTGGAATGTCGGTGACCGAAGCCGTCATGCGCATTGCGGGTCGACCGGCGACTTCAAAGAGCACAGGTTCGGAGTACGCGACACGGGGCAGGTTCCATTGGGGATCGGCGAAGATGCGTTCGGCCTTGCGGACTTCCTCGCGTGCGACCGTCTCGATGTCCACACCGTTTCTACCGGTCGCGCCCGACATCGCGAGTGAGTTGGCCCTCTTTGTGGAGCAGTACTCGTCACCGAACGAACCGATGGCGCCGTAAGTAACGGAGCCCTGGTCGTCGGACCACCCGGCCACCGAACGGGCGCTGTTCGTCCAATCCGCTGGAATGTCGTACGTCAGCCCGAACTTCGTCGCGATCGGCTGCGGCTGCCCCTCCGCGACCTCGATCTTCGGCGGCGGAAACTGCATCGACGGGAACCCGGGAGGCAGCGGGGGCGGCTGCGTTGTGGGTGTGGCGGGCGCGCTCGTCGTCGGGAACATCGCCGACCGCAGCGTCTGCTGATCTGGTACGTCGTCTGCCGCCGGATTGCCCAACTTCGACACGAGCACGACCGCATAGATCGCTCCGACCGCGACCGCCAGCCGCAGCGCGAGTTTCCCCCAGCGCACGAAATTCTCCCCCCGGATATCGGAAGGGAGGCTATCAAACCGCCCGGTTTGCCCCTGTTCGCTGCTGGCGTACAGCGGAAGGGAAACGAAACCCCTGGCTGCTGCGTTAGGACGGGTAAGCAGGCACACTGTCCCGCAGTGAATGGGATGGAGGCGGCGCAGGCCGTACCACTGGCCACTAGAGTAGAGGTGCGGCTCGTGGATTCCGTGTAGGGATCTACCCCAAGAAGAACGTGAGGGAGAGCGATGTTCGAGAGGTTCACCGACCGCGCGCGGCGCGTTGTTGTCCTGGCCCAAGAAGAGGCCCGGATGCTCAACCACAACTACATCGGCACAGAGCACATCCTGCTCGGCCTCATCCACGAGGGTGAGGGCGTGGCTGCGAAGTCGCTGGAGTCGTTGGGTATCTCCCTTGAGGGCGTGCGCAGCCAGGTGGAAGAGATCATCGGCCAGGGTCAGCAGGCCCCGTCCGGTCACATCCCCTTCACCCCGCGCGCCAAGAAGGTGCTGGAGCTGAGCCTGCGCGAGGCGCTGCAGCTCGGCCACAACTACATCGGCACCGAGCACATCCTGCTCGGCCTCATTCGTGAGGGCGAGGGCGTGGCAGCCCAGGTGCTGGTGAAGCTGGGCGCCGACCTGAACAGGGTCCGTCAGCAGGTCATTCAGCTGCTGTCCGGCTACCAGGGCAAGGAGCCTTCCGAGTCGGGCGGCACCCGCGGCGAGGCGGGCACCCCGTCGACGTCGCTGGTCCTCGACCAGTTCGGCCGGAACCTGACCCAGGCCGCCCTCGAGGGCAAGCTCGACCCCGTCATCGGCCGCTCGAAGGAAATCGAGCGGGTCATGCAGGTGCTCAGCCGCCGGACCAAGAACAATCCGGTCCTGATCGGTGAGCCCGGCGTCGGCAAGACCGCCGTCGTCGAGGGCCTGGCCCAGGCCATCGTCAACGGCGAGGTCCCCGAGACGCTCAAGGACAAGCAGCTCTACACCCTCGACCTGGGTTCCCTGGTCGCGGGCAGCCGCTACCGCGGTGACTTCGAGGAGCGCCTGAAGAAGGTGCTCAAGGAGATCAACACCCGCGGCGACATCATCCTGTTCATCGACGAGCTGCACACGCTGGTCGGTGCGGGCGCGGCCGAGGGTGCCATCGACGCGGCCTCGATCCTCAAGCCCAAGCTGGCCCGCGGCGAGCTGCAGACCATCGGTGCGACCACCCTCGACGAGTACCGCAAGTACATCGAGAAGGACGCCGCCCTTGAGCGCCGGTTCCAGCCGGTGCAGGTCGGCGAGCCGACGGTCGAGCACACCATCGAGATCCTCAAGGGTCTGCGCGACCGCTACGAGGCGCATCACCGCGTCTCGATCACCGACGGCGCACTGGTGGCCGCGGCCACCCTGGCCGACCGGTACATCAACGACCGCTTCCTGCCGGACAAGGCGATCGACCTCATCGACGAGGCGGGCGCCCGAATGCGCATCCGCCGGATGACCGCACCGCCGGACCTGCGCGAGTTCGACGACAAGATCGCCGATGCGCGCCGGGAGAAGGAGTCCGCGATCGACGCGCAGGACTTCGAGAAGGCCGCGAACCTGCGCGACAAGGAAAAGACCCTGGTCGCCCAGCGCTCCGAGCGGGAGAAGCAGTGGCGTTCCGGTGACCTGGACGTCATCGCCGAGGTCGACGACGAGCAGATCGCCGAGGTCCTTGGCAACTGGACCGGCATCCCGGTGTTCAAGCTCACCGAGGAGGAGACCACCCGTCTGCTCCGCATGGAGGACGAGCTGCACAAGCGGATCATCGGCCAGGAGGACGCCGTCAAGGCGGTCTCCAAGGCGATCCGCCGCACCCGCGCCGGCCTGAAGGATCCGAAGCGTCCGTCCGGCTCGTTCATCTTCGCCGGCCCGTCCGGTGTCGGTAAGACCGAGCTGTCCAAGGCGCTGGCGAACTTCCTGTTCGGCGACGACGACGCGCTCATCCAGATCGACATGGGCGAGTTCCATGACCGCTTCACCGCCTCGCGGCTGTTCGGTGCCCCTCCCGGGTACGTCGGCTACGAGGAGGGCGGCCAGCTGACGGAGAAGGTCCGTCGCAAGCCGTTCTCGGTGGTGCTGTTCGACGAGATCGAGAAGGCGCACCAGGAGATCTACAACACCCTCCTGCAGGTGCTCGAGGACGGCCGTCTGACCGACGGCCAGGGCCGCACGGTCGACTTCAAGAACACCGTGCTGATCTTCACCTCGAACCTGGGCACCGCGGACATCTCGAAGGCGGTCGGGCTTGGCTTCACCTCCGGTACCGGCAACGAGTCGAACTACGAGCGGATGAAGCTCAAGGTCAACGACGAGCTCAAGAAGCACTTCCGGCCCGAGTTCCTCAACCGCATCGACGACATCATCGTCTTCCACCAGCTGACCAAGGATCAGATCATCCAGATGGTGGACCTGATGATCGGTCGCGTCGAGAAGCAGCTGAAGAACAAGGACATGGACATCGAGCTGACCGAGCAGGCGAAGTCGCTGCTCGCCAAGCGCGGGTTCGACCCGGTCCTGGGCGCGCGGCCGCTGCGTCGCACCATCCAGCGCGAGATCGAGGACCAGCTCTCGGAGAAGATCCTCTTCAACGAGCTGGGTGCGGGCCAGATTGTGCTCGTCGACGTCGAGGGCTGGGACGGCGAGAGCTCCGGCGAGGACGCGAAGTTCACGTTCGCCGGTAGCCCGAAGCCGGTCAAGGTTCCGGATTCGCCCGCGGAGGCGCTTGCGGGTGCAGGCGAGGCCCCCGTCGAGGGCGGCTCGGCCGAATAGTTTCACGCACGACAACGCCCCGCGAGCGAAGGCTCGCGGGGCGTTGTCGTGTCTGGTCGGGCTGCGGTGCCAGGGCTCAGGAGCCGAGGTCGACGCCCGGCAGGTCGACGGATCCGAACGGCCCGTTGCCGATCTTGACCTCCACCAGTACCGTCTCGATGCCGCTGCCCGCGACGTCCTGGCCGGCCGGGTAGGCGCGGGTGCCGTCGAAGCCGAAGTCGTTGTCGGAGATCAGCACCAGCCGGTTGCCGCGCAGCGCGGCGCCCTCGATCTTGCCGGGCACGCCCGCCACCCCGGCGAGGTTCGCGAACGGCGTCTTGTCGGCGCTCGTGATCAGCGCCCGGCTCGGGTCCAGGTCGACGGCGTGGAAGCGGGCCTCGGTGTCGGTGCGCTCCTCGACGAGGACCCGGGTCTGCGACAGCGGGATCAGCGCGGAGATCTTCAGGTCGCGGCCCCGGGTGCCGGCAGCGAAGGTGGACGGGTCGTCGAACTGGTACCCGAACTCGTGCACGGTGGCGCGGGTCGCGGTGTCGAAGGTGAGCAACTCGGTGACGGTGCGGTCCCGCTCGCCGCTGACCACGACCGAACTCTGCAACGCGACGGCGACCGTGCGGCCGTCCGGCAGCAGCGCGATGTCCTCGAAGCCGCGGTTGCTGCGCCGGTCGGCCAGGCC
This sequence comes from Rhodococcus sp. NPDC059179, assembly GCF_042754885.1. NCBI lineage: Bacteria > Bacillati > Actinomycetota > Actinomycetes > Mycobacteriales > Nocardiaceae > Rhodococcus > Rhodococcus sp. NPDC059179. The sequence continues at coordinate 1,032,605 of NZ_JBHZBV010000001.1, forward strand.
CGCCGGCAGGCTGCCGGTCACCGGGTACGCCACACCGGCTGCGGCGTAGTCGTCCTCGAGGCCTGCGGGCACGTGCCTGGCGACGACGCGGCCCTGCGCGTCGGCCTCGACGATGGACGGGCCGTACTCGTCGACCAGCCAGAAGTGTCCGTCCGGCGTCCGGACCACGCCCTCGGTGTCGAGGCCGTTCGGATTCAGGGCGAGCTGCGTGGCGGCGTCGGCGGCGAACGGCTTCTCGTCGCGGGGGAGGTTCGACAGGCCGGTGACGGGCACGCCTGCGGGCGTGGTCAACGGCAGCGTCTCGAGCACGGTGATCCGGTCGCCCTGCACCCGGATCTTGACGAGCGCGGGGGTGAACTCGGGGACGACGAAGGTGCGGCGGTCCGAGCCGCCCACCTTCACCTCGCCGTTGGGTCCGCGGTCGGTGACGGTCCAGTACTCATCACCTCCGACGTGGAAGAGCCCGCTGCCGATGCCGCCGAGGGTGACGCCCCGGTCGTCGGCGATCTGCCGCTGGATATCGGACAGCGGGGTGGCGGGCAGCGTCGCCGATGACTTCACGATCGGGGCCGCCGGGGGCGCCGCGGAGGCGGGAGCGGTGACGACGGCGGCAACGGCCGCGGCGACCGCCGCGGCCAACATGGTTGTGTGAGTGCGCATGACGACAGAACCTAGGGTCGCCGGATGTCCAACTGTCGTCGTCAGGGCGAACAGCGGGTGCGGCCGACGGATCCGGTGATCGGGCTACGTGATGACCTCGAGGTGTGCGGCCTGCCGGGTCCGGTCTGGCCCGAACAGCGCCGCCTCCTGCCGGGCCCAGCGTGCCCAATGCGGCCGGAACATCTCGCCGTCGCGCCGCAGTGCGCGTCGCATCCGTTCGTCCGGGTCCGCATCCACGAACACCCGGACCGCGAAGTACCCCCTGGCCCGCCCGGTGGTCGACCCGGCACCCTCGACGATCAGGTAGCGATGTCGGCGCATCTCGCGCCATTCCGCGTATCGTCCCCGACTCCAGTCGTAGCGTTGATAGCGCGGGGTCCGGCCGTGCGCGGCGGGCCGCAGGACCCATCGGACGAGACGCGGAACGGATCCGGACAGGCCGTCCCAGCCGGGATACAGGTCGTCCATCCGCACGATCGGCGCGTTGTCCAGTGCCGCGCCGACGAGCTCGGCCAGAGCCGACTTCCCGCCGCCCGACGGGCCGTCGATGCCGATCAGGGTCGGCCCGCGATTGCGTCGCCGCCGCCCATGGGCGGCACGCGCCAGCGCCGCGGTGCTGGCGGCGCCGCCGGTCAGCGCACGGCTGGTCGGGTCGTCGTCGGTGGTCATGAACACACGGTATGCCGCCGCCGGTGCGGTCAGCGCTCTCCGAGTCGGTCAAGGGGGTTGAGGCGTAGGGGGATTCGCATCCCGGCGTGCCACAGCGTTGCGACCGTCGAACGGGGGCGGACCCGGCTCTCGCGCCGGGCGAGTTCGGCGAACTCCGTGCCAAGCCCGTCGCGCGGGAGCGCCGCGACGACCGCGCGCACGAAGTCCGCAGGCATGTCCCGGATCCGGTAGCCCGCGACGTCGAGGTGGGCAGCGTCGTGCAGCAGGGCGGCCTCGGGACCGTGCCCGGCGGGTGTGCGCGGGTCCATGTGGCGGGCGATCGCGGTGGCCACCGTCTCGGCGGTGGCGGGAGCACCGCGATCGGCGACGAACCGCTTCGCGTTCTCGGCGCCCAGTAGCGCGAAGCAGCCGACGTGCGCTTCGGCGGGTGCGCCCAGCGCCGTGTCGTGCAGGGCGCACGCGACGAACAGCGCCTCGGGGTCGGGTTCGGATCCGTCTACCGCGCGAAATCGCATGGCCCACTGCCAACATCGCAGGCTGTGGGCCAGGATGCCGGGACTGAGCACCTCTCGCGCGTGCTCGAGCGCGTCCCTGGCCAGGGCGGAGTCCGGCGGGTCGAACAGTGTCGGGGCGCCGTGGTCCGTGATCGGCACTCCCGCCAATTGGCTTGGTAGCGCGCGGGTCTGAATCGCAGCGGCCTGCAGCGCAACCCGAAGCCGGTCCGCCCGACCGAGTTCACCTCTGAGCATCGGCCAGCTCCTCCAGTCGTCGGGCGCCGTCCGCCCGGGCCATGTCGATGAGCGAGTCTGCACTGTCACGGGAGATCGTGCGGCGATGTTCGAGGCTGAGCACGCCGTTCACGGTCGCCCACGCCAGCAGCACGAGCTGTTCGGTCGACCCCCGGGGCAAGCCGATGGCCGTCACCAGCTCCCGGGTGAGCCCGATCAGCGTCTCGTCGATCCGCGCTCGGGCCTCCGTCACGACCTCGGATTCTCGGTCGTCGACGTCTGTCAGCCCCAGGATCCGGAAGGCCAGCGGACGGCCGCGGTGAAACGCGACGTACGCGTCGAACGCCGCCAGCAGGCGGGCCTCGGCGGTGGGGCCGACCAGTGCCTCGCGCATGCCCTGCGCGTGCTCGGTCGCCGTGCGGTACGCGAGCGCCGCGTACACGTCGGCCTTTCCGCCGGGAAAGTTCGCGTAGATCGAGCTGAGCGCGACGTCTGCCTCGTTCGCCAGGGCGTCGACACTCGTCGCCCGGTAGCCGTCGCGGGTGAACAGCAGGTCCGCGGCGTCGAGGACCGCGGTGTGTGTGCGACGACGCCGACGATCGGCTGGCGGGTCTAGGCTCATGGTAGAAACCGTAGTACAGTTTCGGAAACGTAGTCAAACTCTGATTAAGGAGTGAATGTCATGTCCGAAGCAACAATCCAGGCGCCCACCACGGGGTCCGAGGCGATGCGGCTGTTCCTGCCGCATTCGCCCTTCGTTCAACACCTCGGTATCGAGCTCATCGACATCGGCGACGACCACGCACGCCTGCGCATGCCGTTCCGCGAGAACCTGGTCACCGTCGGAGACATGGTCCACGGCGGCGCGCTCGCCGGCTGCATCGACATCGGGATCATGGCCGCGGCATGGGCGGGGCCGCGGGTCCCCGAAAAGCTGCGTGGCGTCACCATTTCCATGTCGGTCGAGTTCCTCGAACCCGCATTCGCCGAGGACGTCGACATCGTCGGGACCCGCGTCCGGCAGGGCCGCCGGTTGAGCAGCTGCGCGGTGGACATCGTGACCACCAGCGGAGGCAAACTGGTGGCCAAGGGACTCGGGACTTATCAGGTCGGCTGATCCGCCGGTCTCATTCGCGCTCGAACCGGTCCCGCACCGCCTTCATCTTCGCGCGCAGTTCCTCCTGATCGATGATGCCCAGGTCGATCAGCGCGTGTGCGGTCACCACCGCGGACCGCGCGCGGACCGGGAATTGGAGGTAGATGGTCTCGCCGAGTTCGTCCTCGGCCTCGCGCCGTTCGAGGTTGTCGAGCGACCCACGCCAGGAGAGACATTCGCAGGTGGCCTGCATGCTCGATTCCCACGGCGCCGGCTTCCCGTCCAGCTCGGGCAGGCTCGACTCGCGCCGCGATTCGGGGTCGAGCGTCTCGAGCAGCACCTCGTAGCCGTCGCTCATCACGCACCCACCTTCGACGGGGCGTCGGACGCGGTCCAGTCGACCTGGGGCAGCGCCACCCCGATCATGGTGTCGCGGGTGACGATGGCGGCGAGCTGCTCCTCGGTCCACCCGTCGGTGCCCGCCGGCCGCATCGGCATCACCATGAACCGCGACTTCTGGTTCGAGTCGTGCACTCGCACCTCGACATCGGGCGGGATGTGTAATCCGAACTCGGCGAGGACCTCCCGCGGCCAGCGGACGAGGCGTCGCCGGTAGTTGGGCGTGCGGTACCAGTCCGGCGACATCCCGAGCACCGGCCTCGGGTAGCAGGAGCACAGGGTGCAGACGATCACGTTGTGCACCGTCGGGGTGTTCTCCAGGACGTAGAAGTACGTGTAGTCACTCGGGGTTCCGGATCCGGTCGGGTCCCGCCAGTCGATGCCGACCTCCTTGCAGGTCTCGGTGCCGTCGGCGAGCAGTCGTGCCTTGAAGTCGGGGTCGGTCCAGGCCTTGGCGACCAGCCGCGATCCTCCTGCCGGCCCGACGGATTCGGCCCACTCCGAGAAGCGGCGGTGATCCTCCGCGGAGAACAGGCCCTTCTCGATCGCCAGTTCCCGGACGGCCGTCTCGAGGATCTCGAACTCGCTGATCTCACCGGATTCCTGGATCGGTGCGTGGTGATCGTGTGTCTGGCTCACTTCGGCTCCTCCTGGGCGGGTTCCAGCCACCGCTCCGAGCACTCGGTCTCGAGGGTGTCGACATCAAATCCGGTGTACTGCGGCCAGAGGTCGCGCTGCCTGAACCGCACGACGTAGAAGGGTTCCTTCCGGCCGTCGTCGCGTCCCCACGCCTCGTCCTCGGGGATCACCCACTCCGGCCGGTGCTCGACCACCACGCCGGTCCGGCCCCGGGTGAAGGCCTGCGTGCGGGTGTGGAACATCGACGTCGCGTCCCGGACGGTGACGCGGTCTCCGATCTGGAACTTCGTCATGACGTCGCCTCCGACCGCGCCCGCACCTCGTCCAGCTTGGCGGACAGTTCGTCGGGGGTGATCAGGCCCTTGTTGATGAGGGTCTTGGCGGCGACGGTGGCCCAGCGCGCGTAGTAGGGGAGCCCGAAGTAGAGCGTCGCCCCGAGGTCGTTCTCCGCCCGCCGTCGTTCCTCGGAGTTCCACACCCCGCGCCAGCCCAGGCATTCACAGGTGACGTAGGTGCGCATCTCCCAGGGTTCTTCGTCCTTCTCCTTGTACTCGATCGGCAGGTCGGGTTGGCCGCCGACGTCGTGGAGGACATGCCGCAACGCCGCAAACATCTCGTTGGAGATCTCGTAGGGCGAGTCCAACGGATTGCGGTAGACGGGTGCGATATCTGCGACGCGCGTCTGCAGCGCGTCGAAACTCTTCGGTGAACTCATCGAGATCTCCGTCGTTCGTCGAGCCGTTGGCCATCGTCAGGGTCGATGGCCGGGTTGTCCGAACTAGTGGCAGGGCAGGCCGAGCAGGTGGCGGCCGTCGTGCATCAGTTCGTGCATGTACATGCCGGTGCGGGAGACCGCACCCTGGTCGAATCCGACCAGGTAGAGGGAGAGCAGCGCGAGCAGGATCACTCCGATGGTGAGAGCTATCGCGCCCAGCGATTCCGCTGTCCCGCTTGGTGAATGGACTACTGCCATGGTTCCTCCTGGTTAACGGGACATCCCGTGGTTCCATGCGAAGGTCGGCGTGTTCTCGCGGTCGGGGAGTGATCCCCCGACCGCAGTGTCGCGGCATCCCGAGATTACACCGCGGGCAGAGGCCGATTTCGGGTTTCCGTGGAATGCCGGCCGCGCTCGGCACGCAAATCCCGCCCGCGGGACCTCGGTTGGTGTGGACTGGGAGAGTGGCAACCACAGCCCTCGGAGAGCAGCCCGCTCGGTCCCGGCTCGTCCTGCTGTCGCTGATCCTCGTCGCGGCCGTCGCGAACCTGAACCTGGCGGTGGCCAACGTCGCGCTGCCCGACATCGGGAAGGCATTCGACGCCAGTCAGACGCAGCTCAACCTGATCGCGGTCGGCTACTCGGTGGGGCTCGCGGCGTCGGTGCTGTACCTGGGCGCGCTCGGCGACCGGTACGGGCGCAAGACGATGCTGGTCCTCGGCATGACGCTCTCGGTGCCCGCCAGCCTGATCGCCGGCTTCGCACCCAATTTCGAGGTGCTGTTCCTGGCCCGATTGTTCGGCGGCGTCAGTGCAGGCCTGGCGTTCCCGACCACGCTGGCGCTGATCACCGCGCTGTGGTCAGGGGCAGCGCGCACCAGGGCGATCGCGCTGTGGTCCGCGATCGGCGGCGGCATCTCGGCGCTAGGGCCGCTCGCCTCTGGCGCGCTGTTGCAGCGCTTCGAGTGGGGTTCGGTCTTCCTCGTGACGCTGCCGCTGGCCTTGCTGGCCCTCGGCTCGGCCGTCGCGTTCGTGCCTGCTCACGTCAACGAGTCGACCGATCCCGTCGATCACCTCGGCGGCATGGTGTCCGTCGTCCTGGTCGCCGCCCTCGTGCTTGGCATCAACTTCGCGCCCGTGGACGGTATGGGCGCCACCGCGGTGGGGTTGCTGTCGATCGCGGTCGCGGCGGGGGTGGTGTTCGTCTGGCGCCAACTGCGTGCGCCCGCCCCGCTTTTCGACCTTCGGATCGCCGCACGACGGATCTTCTGGGTGGCCGCAGTGGCGGGCATCGTGGTGTTCGGCACGCTGATGGGCACGATGTACATCGGTCAGCAGTTCATGCAGAACGTGCTGGGCTATTCGACGCTCGCGGCGGGATCGGCTGGGCTGCCTGCCGCGGCGGTGATGGTGCTGGTGGCGCCGCAGTCCGCGAAGCTGGTCGAGTCCCACGGAGCCCGGTTCACCCTGCTGCTCGGGTACGCGTCCATCGTGCTGGGCCTGCTGGTGGCGCTGCTGTTGTGGAAGGAGGACGCGCAGTACTGGAAGATCGCGCTCGGCTACATCTTCCTCGGCATCGGGGTCGGCCTCGCGGGCACTCCGGCGTCCCGGTCGCTGACGGGCTCGGTGCCGGTGTCCCGGGCCGGGATGGCGTCGGGCACGGCGGATCTGCAGCGCGACCTCGGCGGCGCCATCGTGCAGTCGGTTCTCGGGGCGCTGCTCACCGCCGGATACACGGCGTCGTTCACGGCGGCGATCGCGGCGTCGCAGCAGGCGAGCCAGGTGAGCGCGGAGGTGCAGTCCGCGCTGGAGAAGTCGTTCGCCGGTGCCGCGAACATCGCGGAGCGGTACCCGCAGTACGCCGAGCCGATCATGAGCGCGGCGCGCGCGGCGTTCCTCGACGGCGACACCAAGGCGTACGCGGCGGCGATCCTCATCGTGCTGGTCGGGGCCGCGCTGGTCTTCTTCGCCTTCCCGAAGCGCGACGAGGAACGAATCCTGTTGGCGCGCTATCACGAAACGGACAACGTGGCGGAGCAGTAGCCGCCCGCGACCGGTCTCCCGGATTCGGGTGGTCCCGGCCGCGATCGCGGGGAACACTGGTCCCTGGCCGAACTCATGCCCGACGGAAGGAACCCCCATGCCCACACGCACTTCCCGCACCGCCTGGAACGGAACCCTGCAGGACGGATCGGGCCAGGTCGAACTCAGCAGTTCCGGTGCGGGCACGTTCGAGGTCTCGTTCCCCAAGCGCGCCGCCGAGGACGCAGACGGGACCACGAGCCCGGAGGAGTTGATCGCCGCGGCGCACTCGTCCTGCTACGCCATGCAACTCTCTGCGCTGATCGGAGAGGCGGGCGGTACCCCGCAGAGCCTGGAGATCACCGCGGACGTCACGCTCGGCCCCGACGATCCCGGATTCAAGCTGACCGGGATCACGCTCACCGTTCGAGGCGAGGTCGACGGGCTCGACGCGGACGGGTTCGCGAAGGTGGCCAAGGCCGCGAAGGAGACCTGCCCGGTGAGCAAGGCCCTGACCGGGGTCCCGATCACCCTCGACGCCGCGCTGATCACCTAGGACCCAGGAACAGAAACGGGAAGGTGGACGTTTCAACTATCTGTGAGCCTCGAAACGAACACCCAGCCCGAATCCGTCACCGAGCCCGCCGTGGTGATGGAGGTGTGGTCGGACATCGCCTGCCCGTGGTGCTACATCGGAAAGCGACGCTTCGCGGCGGCGCTCGAGCAGTTCGAGCACCGCGACCGGGTGCAGGTGGTGTGGCGTTCCTACCAGCTGGCCCCCGAGACGCCGGTCGGCGCAAGGGCCAGCGAGCTCGAGGCGCTGGCCGAACACAAGGGCCTGCCCACCGATCAGATCAGGCAGATGTTCGCGCACGTGGCGTCCACCGCGTCCGCCGACGGACTCGCGATGGACTTCGACACCGTGATCGCCGCGAACACCTTCGACGCGCACCGGCTGGTCCACCTGGCAGGCGAGCGCGGCGAGGAGGTCATGGAGGCCCTGTTCCGTGCCCACTTCACCGACGGCCGGGTGGTGGACGACCGCGAGGAACTCGTCGCGATCGCCGCCGAGACCGGGCTGGACGCGTCCGCGATCCGCGCGGAGCTCGACGGGGACGCCGCGGCAGAGCGGGTGCGGGCTGACATCGAGGAGGCGCGTCTGCTCGGCGTGACCGGCGTGCCGTTCTTCGCCGCCAACCGGGCGATCGGCGTCTCGGGCGCGCAGCCCGTCGAGGTGTTCACCCAGCTGCTCGAGCAGGCCTACGCGCAGTCCGGCGCGATCGTCTCGCTCGGCGGCGACGACAACGCGAGCTGCGCCGACGACTCCTGCGCGGTCTAACGACCGAAGTGCCGTCGGGCGTCGGCTCCCAGCAGCAGCGCGAGCCCGGCGACCACCGCGATCAGGTGGACGGTCCGGGCCGCAGCGATGACGATCGCCGCGACCGTGACGTCTGCGGCGTCGAATCCGTTCGCCGACAACAGCCAGGCCGCCGGTTCGACGACCAGCGACCCGATCCCCACCGTCCCGAGGCCGATCAGCAGGGTCAGCCGGGCGGGATTCGATCCGCGCCGCATCGCGACGGCGAGCGCGAGCACCGCGCCGTAGACCGCCAGCCGGATCGCGCCCTGTGCTCCGACGGCCGCGGGACTCGCGTCGGCGCCCTCCAACACGCGGGCCGCCTGGGCGATCGCCTCGACGACCCCGGCGAGCAAGGCGACGCAGAGCAGGGTGAACGAGAGTTCCACCTGACGGGGAGGGCGGGTGCGGACTTCGGCGGCGGTCATGGCTGCGAGCCTGCCGCCCCGGCGCCGAGTCGCGCATCACCCCGTGGCGTGAATCCGGGCTCCCCCCACGGTATTAGCCCGCCGCCGATACTCCCGAATGTCACATTGGTTCAACTCAGTCGAACCAATGTGACATTCGGGAGGTCGAGCGGCGCTGTGGCCTCTAGCGCGCCGTGAGTGAATCCGCCTGCGAGGTCAGCCGGTTCGACCGCTCCGTGAGGAACGCGAACCCGAGGCCGAGCGCCAGCCACAGCGTGGCTTGGATCGTCAGCGACGAGATCCGGAAGTCCCACAGCAGGCTGGCCGGGAAGTCCGGGCCGACCTCGTCGATGTCCGGGAGCGCCAGGTATCCGATGCCGACGACCGCCAGGAAGGCGAGCAGTGGCGCCGCGATCCGGACGGTCAGGAACTCGTTCGCCGCCAGGACCTTCGCCACGTACGCGGCGATCGCCACCGCCGCGAGACCGAGCACCACCGTGGCGAGCCAGAGCAGGGTGCGGTTGTTGATGGTCTCCGGATCGCCGACCGCGGGTGGATTCGCCGGGTATTTGAAGAACGGCACCGCCTCGACAGCAAGCCAGCCGAGGCCGGCGAGCGCGAGGGCGAGGATCGGGCCGGACAGGCCGCTGACGCGCCGTGCGTAGTACGCGACCGCGGCAAACAGGGCACCGAGGGCCAGGCCCGCGAGGGTGGTCGCGAGGAACAGGCCGAACCGCTGCCCGTCGCGACTGACCAGCGGTTCCTCGGAGTCTCCGTGCGAATGCCCGCCGGTCGCGGCCTCGGTCGTGCCTGCGTCGTGCCCGTGCGCCTCCGTCGGGGCCGCCGCCGACTCCTCGATCGCGATGGCCGCGTCGATGTGCGGTTCACCGATCACGAACGCGACGGCTCCTGCGAGCAGGCCGGCGACGAAGCCGGCCAGCAGGCCGCGGATGAGGAGGTTCTTGAAGGTTCCGGTCAGTGGCACGGCAGGCCCAGCAGGTGGCGACCGTCATGCATCAGTTCGTGCATGTACATGCCGGTGCGCGAGACCGCACCCTGATCGAAACCGACCAGGTAGAGGGTCAGCATCGCGAGCAGGACCACGCCCGCGATGATCATCGCGATGCCGACCGAATCGGTCGCCGTGCTGGGGGTGTGTACGAGTGCCATTGGTTCCTCCTGGGATTCCGCGTCCCCTAAAAGCCCATGCGATGGCCCCGGTATCTGGCTGTCGAGGGTGTGCCTCGAACACAGTGGCGCGACCGCTCCGGACTCTCACCGGATTCCCGTCAACCATCGCTATTACCAGCGCACTGTCGCACTGACACGACGGTGGTGTCAATGCGTCGGCGCGTCCCGGCCGGCCGAGACGTTCGCGCGCACTTCATCGGGCGGGCGGCGAGAGTTGACGTGACCGTTGCGCCGACAGTGATCGATGGGTCGGTGCGAATAGTGCAGCTGGCCAACTTCTACGGTCCCCGATCGGGCGGGCTGCGGACCGCGCTGCACAACTGGGGCGCCGGCTACTGCGACCGCGGGCACGAGGTGGTCCTGGTCGTCCCCGGCGAGCGTGACGCGGAGGAGGTGATGGCGAGCGGGGTCCTGCGGATCACGCTGGCGGCGCTTCCGCTACGCGCGGCCGTCACAACGGCTGTTGCTGCACTGCGGACGGTTGTCGGTGGAGAAGCAGGTCGATCGCAGCATCGACGCGGTCCGCTCTCTCGTGGCGCAGGGTCAGGACATCCGGCTGGTGATCGCGGGAGACGGACCCAGGCGAGAGGCCTTGCGGCACACGGCGAGGGGGTCGGCCGGTGCCCGCCGCGAATCGGCGCGGCTGCGGGCCGAGCAGTTCAGCTGGTCGGCGTCGGTTGACGGGATGCTGTCGGTGCTGGCGGGGAACTGACCGCGGGGGTGGTCAGGGCCCGTCGCAGCGCGGCCGCGACCCGGCCCATCGCCTCGGGACCCGAACGGCCGACCCCCACCATGTTCGCGAAGGAGTGGATCAGCCCGGGCTCGCGGACGTGTTGCACGTCGACCCCGGCCTCGCGGAGCTTCGCGGCGTAGGCGTCGCCCTCGTCGCGCAACGGGTCGAACCCTGCGGTCACCACGTAGGCCGGTGGCAGACCGGCAAGATCGCCGTAGATCGGGGATAGCAGCGGGTCCGTCCGATCCGCCCCGGCGGGCACGTAGCTGTTCTCGGCGAGGTCCATGAAGCGTTTGGTGAGGATGAATCCCGTCGCGAAGGTCGACCGGCTTGGCCGCTTCACGGCGAAATCCACCGCGGGATAGACCAGCAGCTGGAATGCAGGCGGGACCCCGACCTCCCCGCGCGCCGCGCGCTGGGCCAGCACCGCGGAGAGGTTTCCGCCCGCGCTGTCGCCGCCGACGGCGATGCGGTCCGGGTCGATGCCAAGGGCGGCCGCGTTGGCTGTCACGAACGAGTACGCGGCCTCGACGTCGTCGACCGCGGCGGGGAAGGGTGCCTCGGGGGCGAGTCGGTAGTCGACGGCGACGACACGGACGCCCGCCCGTTCCGCGAGAAATCGGCACACCGCGTCGTGGCTGTCGAGGTCGCCGTAGATCCAGCCGCCGCCGTGGACGTAGAACAGGGCGGGCGACGCCGTGGTCAGGCCGCGAGGGGTGTAGAACCGCAGCCGGAGCGGGCCGCCGGGGCCGTCGATGTCCAGATCGGTGACCGCGCCGATCGGCAGGTCCCCGCCGACGGCCTTGGAGCCGCTCACAAGGGCGCGACGACCGCCCGGGATCGGGCGCTCCTCGATGGGCGTGCCCTCGACCTTCTGCAGCTTGAGGATCAGCTGCATCTCGGCGTCGAGGGTGTTGCCGTCGACCACCACGGGTCGGCCCGCCGCGCGCCGGAGGATGCCCGCGGGCATCGACAGCAGTGCCTGCAGGGTGCGCCGTTTCACCGAGTCGATCGCCGATGTCATGCAGGCAAATCTATCCGCCGGGCCGAGGTCCGGGTGGCGGTTTGAAGCTCAGGCGTCCTTGGCGGCGGCGACCACGTCGAGCACGACCTCGAACTCGAGCAGGGAGGAGCCGGACGCCACCGGCTTCGCGCGCTCGCCCGAATGCGCGGCCCGGGCCGGGCCGTCGGCCCACGCCTTGAAGGCCTCCTCGGATTCCCACTGCGTCACGACGAAGTAGCGCTCGTCGCCCTTGACGGGGCGGAGCAACTGGAAGCCGAGGAAGCCGGGGGAGTTCTCGACCGCGTGCGCGCGGTTCGCGAAGCGCTTCTCCAGCTCGGGGCCTGCGCCCTCGGGGACCTCGATTGCATTGATCTTCACGACTGCCATGCGGGCGAGCGTACTCCGCTCGGGGTCAGGCGCCGGCGCTGTCGGGCTCGGCGAGATGTTCGGCCAGCACGGCCAATTGGATCTTGCCGGCGTCGGCGTGGACATCACGGCCGGCGTCGGTGACGTCGACGAACACGCCGCGACGGTCGGACTCGCACAGGGACCGCGTGACCAGGCCCGCCTTCTCCAGACGCGCCACGCTCCGCGAGAGGGCGCTCGGGCTCAGGTACATGTCCGCGGCGAGCTCCTGCATCCGCGGGTGCTTGCAGGTGACGCTCATCAGGCGGTCGAGGGTCTCGAAGTCGCTCATGCTCAGGCCGTGCGCGCTCTGCATCTGGCGATCGAGGTCGCACGCGATCCCGTTGTACCGGTCCAGCAGCGCTCGCCAGGTGCCACGGAGCTCCGATTCTGTCGTCATTACGTGTTTGGCGCGGCTCCTTCGTTCATGGGGGAGAGGCAGCGCCATCCTCCTATCTCAGTTTTGTCGGGAAAGTTTGTCGGTGGCTGTAGCTACGTTGTCTGCTGTGGACGAGGTAGTGCGCTTCACCTATCGGCTGCGGCCGGGTGCGGTAGCGCAGCGTGCTTTGACTGCCGAGTGGCATCGGTGCCGGTTCCTGTGGAACGAGGCTGTCCACCAGCAGAAGTCGGGTGCCAAGCCGACATTCGGCAAGTTGAGCAGATTGCTCACCGCGGCTCGCTCGCGCAGTGGGTGGTTGCGGGGCGGGTCGCAGGTCGCGCAGCAGCAGATGTTGCGTGGCTACGCCCGCGCCCTCGACCAGTCGTTCACGGTGAAGGGGCGTGGGCGGCCGGCGTTCAAACCCAGGAAGAAGACGTTGCCGTCGTTGGAGTACACGCGGCGGGGGTTCAGTCTCCGTGACGGTCGGTTGGTCCTGCCGAAGGGTGTCAGTGTTCCGGTGGTGTGGTCGCGGGAGTTGCCGTCCGATCCGTCCAGCGTGCGGATCTATCAGGATTCGCTCGGGTACTGGTATGCATCGTTCGTCGTCCGCCGCGCAGTTCCGCCCGCTCCCGAGGCCGAGGGTGGGATCGGTGTCGACTGGGGTGTGAGCGCGACGGCCACGACCACCGACGCCGAGTTTGATCTGCCGTATCTCGGGCACCGCAAGCGGTGCGCCGGCGAACTCGCCAAGGCGCAACGAAAGATGGCCCGCCGCCACAGCGGGAAGCGTGGCCCACGGTCCCGTGGCTACGACCGTGCGAAACGGGAAGCGGCGAAGCTGCGCAAGAAAGCCGCCCGTCAGACCCAACACGACAGCCGGGTGTGGGCCAAACGGGTGGTCGACCGGCATGGCCTGATCGCGGTGGAGGACTTCAAGCCCAGATTCCTGGCGAAGTCGACGATGGCGCGCAAAGCTGCGGACGCGGCTATCGGCGGGGCGAAGCGGGAGCTGATCGAGCGCGGCACGCGGGCTGGCCGAACGGTGGTGTTGGTGCAGCCCGCCTACACGAGCATGACGTGTTCGAGTTGCTTCGCGAGAGCCAAGCAGCGACTCGGACTCGCGCAACGAACCTTCCGATGCCATGCCTGCGGTCACACCGACGACAGGGACCGGAACGCTGCCAGAGTGATTCTGGCTGTGGCAGAACGCGGCCACACTCGCGTTGACGACGTCAGACAATCGGATCACCGCCTTCCGGTGGGTGGTTCGGTTGCGGTCTGAGCTGGGAATCTCCTGCCAACAGGAAAGGAGAAGTGTTAAGGCCGCATCCTAGTCGCGGCCGATTGATTGATGCAAGCGAATTAAATGTTAACGAAATTAGTGCTTGCGCATTGATTGCACATGCACATACAGTCCTCGACGTGACTATCACCGAAACCACTCCGAACCTCACCGCCTCGCCGGGTTCGACCGCTCCTGCCGCCGGGCAGGCATGGACGGCCCGCCTCTGGGGGATCCTCGCGGTGCTGTGCGTCGTGATGTTCCTCGACGGGCTCGACGTCTCGATGGTGGGTGTCGCGCTGCCGTCCATCGGCACCGAACTCGGCCTCGACACCACCTCGCTGCAGTGGATCATCAACGGTTACGTGCTCGGCTTCGGCGGCCTGCTGCTGCTGGGCGGGCGCACCGCCGACCTGCTCGGTCGCCGCAACGTCTTCCTGGTCGCGCTGGCGGTCTTCGCCATCGCCTCGCTGGTCGGTGGGCTCGTCGACAACGGCACCCTGCTCATCGCGACCCGCTTCGTGAAGGGCCTCGCCGCGGCCTTCACCGCGCCGACCGCGATGTCGATCCTGACCACCACCTTCAAGGAGGGGCCTGCCCGCAACCGGGCGCTGTCCATCTTCTCGGTGTTCGGTGCCAGCGGCTACTCCTCCGGCCTGATCCTCGGCGGGCTGCTCACCAGCGCCGGATGGCGGTGGACATTCCTGATGCCGGTGCCGTTCGCGGTCGCCGCGCTCGTGGCCGCCGCCGTGCTCATCCCGAAGGACCGTCCGGCGGACACCGGCGGGCACGATCTCGCGGGCGCGGTCACCCTCGTCGCGGGCATGCTGCTCACCGTCTACACCGTCGTCTCGGCGCCCGCCCGGGGCTGGACCGATCCGTTGACGTTGGGCTCGTTTGCCCTCGCCGCGGTGCTGCTGGCCTCGTTCTTCCTGGTGGAGAGGCGGGTCGCGCATCCCCTCGTGCGGCTGGGCATCCTGAAGGTGGGCACCATCGTTCGGGCCAATCTCAGCATCATGGCCCTGTTCGGGTCCTACCTGAGCTTCCAGTTCATGGTGACGATCTTCCTGCAGTCGGTGCTCGGCTGGTCGCCGCTGAAGATGGCGCTGGCGTTGCTCCCGACTGGACTGATCGTGGCGGTGGGTTCGCCGTTCGTCGGCCGTCTGATCGACCGCTTTGGCACGCCGCGGATGATCATCGCCGCGCTCACCTCGCTGAGCCTGGGTTACCTGTGGTTCCTGTTCGTCGGCAGTGACCAGCCGACCTACGTGGTCGCCATCCTGCCCAGCACGGTGCTGCTCGGACTCGGCTTCGCGCTCGGCTTCACCTCGATCATGGCCCAGGCCACCTCGGGCGTCGACGACTCCGAGCAGGGTCTCGCGTCGGGGTTGGTGCAGACCTCCGCCCAGGTCGGCGGGGCGTTGGTCCTGGCCCTGACGACCGCGTTGGTCACCGCCGGTTCGCACGCGGTCACGGGTGCGGGCACCGCGGGATTCGACCAGTTCCGGCCCGGACTGGTCCTGGTCGCCGGGGTGGCGCTGGTCGGGCTTGCGGTCACGGTCTCGCCGCTGATCCGCGGCCGTCGATACACGTCGGTGCCGGGGGCGGGCCGGGCCTGACGGGCGGGCACCGACCTCGAGGCAGCACGGCACCGGGATAACCTCGGTGCCGTGCTGCATGACGAGGGTGGAACCGGCCGGCCGATCCTGTTGCTCCATGGACTCATGGGCAGCGCCAGGACGTGGCGCAGGCACGTGCCGTGGTTGCGCGAGCACGGGCACGTCTACACCTTCGACGCGGCCGGGCACGGCAGGCCGGCCCCGGCCGAACTGACCACCGAGGCGTTCGTCGAGGACCTCACCGCGGCGTTGGCGCCGATCACCGAACCGATGGTGGTGATCGGACATTCGATGGGCGGGCTGCACGCGTGGTGCTTCGCCGCCGCGCATCCTGATCGCGTCAGCGCGCTGGTGGTGGAGGACATGGCGCCTGACTTCCAGGGTCGCACCGCGCGCGACTGGGCCGAGATGATCGGGTCCTGGCCACAGCCGTTCCGCGACCGCGAGCACATGATCGACTTCTTCGGACCCGTTGCGGCGCAATACTTCATGGACTCCTTCGAGGAGCGGACCGACGGCTTCCACCTGCACGGTGAGGTGCCGGTCTGGCGGGACATCTCGGAGGAGTGGGGGACCCGGGACTTCTGGACTCAGTGGTCCGCGGTCCGCGCGCCCGCGCTGCTGCTGGAGGGCGAGTTCACCATCACTCCTGCCGGGCAGATGCGTGCGATGGCCGACACGGCGCGGGATTCGGTGACGCGCTACGCCCTGGTCGAGGGCGCGGGTCACCTGGTGCACGACGACCGGCCGGTCGAGTATCGCGCGGCGGTGGAGGCGTTCCTCGACGAGTTGCCCGCTCACGCATCCGGTCGGTGATCGTCGCTCCTCGGCGGGCCGGGTAGGCCCTGCGCCGCGCCTGCTGCGAACTCGTGCCCGAAATCGTCGGCGCCGAGCACCCGCATCGCCGCGGTCGTGATCCGGTCGAGGTCGCCGCGCTCGCCGGACGGCAGGGGCGCCCCGACCGACGCGCGGGCGGCCGACGCGGCGCCGAGCAGTCGGGCGGCCGTCGCAGGGCGCCCGGCCAACACCTCGGCCCCGGCAAGGCCTTCCATCGCCAGGGCTGTGGCGCGCGGGTCGCCCTGGCGCAGAGCCTCGGCGTGGCCATCCGAGTGCAGGGCATGTGCGCGGTCGGCGTCGCCGCGCAATTCCGCGATGAACCCGAGCTCGGCCAGCATGAGCGTGGTGATCGGCCCGAAATCGGTGCGCCTGCCCCAGTCGAGCATCGACAGAAGGCGGGGCTCCGCGTCCTCCAGGCGGCCGGCCCGGCGGTCCGTCAGGCCCAGCCCGATCTCGGCCGAGACTTCTCCGTTGCGGTAACCGTGTTCCAGTGCCATCTGCAGTGACCGTGCGTGGAGCTCTCGGGACCGCGCGAGATCGCCTGTCAGAAGCGAGATCCGAGCGAGGCCGCACAATCGATCGGTCGCCTCGCGCCACAGACCGAGTTCCTCCGCGACGCGGAGCCCGTGGGCGTGCAGGTCCCGTGCGCGCCCGTAGTCGCCGGCGATCTCGGCGAGGGTGGCGAGCGGGTAGGCGACCTGCGCCTGCCCCCAGCGGTCGCCGAGTTCACGGAAGATCGCCATGCTCCGCTCGCCGTCGCGGGCGGCCGAGGCGAGCCCGTCGGGCCCGGCGCGTAGCTGGGCGCGCGTGCACAGGGCGGCGGCCACCGCCCACGGGTCGTCCTCGGTCTGCAGCTGGGTGAGTGCCAGGTCCACCAGCTCCCGGCTGCCGTCCATGTCGACCGCCCCGTACCTCGCGTACGCAAGGAACCAGGTGGCGCGGCCGCGGCCGGGGAACTCGACCCCGGCCGGCGTCGGCCGGGGGTCGGGGTCCATGCCGCTGGACTCGCGGGGTGCGTGACGGAGCAGTCGAATGCCACTGTGCCAGTCGGCCGCTCGAATCGCGATCGGATGGTCGGGGTGACCCGCGTTCTGCCGCGTCGCGTCGAGCCAGCGGTCGGCTTCGGTGAATCGGCCGCGCAACACCCAGTACCAGGTCAAGGCGTCGGCCAGGCGCAGACCGAGATCCGGGTGGTCGCGGACGGCGGCGGACAGCGCGCCCCGCAGATTGGCGCCCTCCGCGTCGAGCCGTGCCAGCCAGGTCCGCTGTGACTCCCGATGCAGATGTGGCCGGGCGGTCTCGGCCAGCGCGGTGAAGTACCGGCAGTACCGCTCGCGCAGCTCGCCGAGTTCGCCTGCCTCGCCGAGGTGTTCGGCCGCATAGGCGAGAATCGATTCCAGGAGCCGGTACCTTGGCCCGTCCGGCGAGTCGGACACGACCACCAGCGACCGGTCGACGAGGCCGGAGATCAGGTCGAGAACACCGGCCGAATCGATGCCGTCACCCGAGCACACCGCTTCCGCGGACTCGAGTGTGCAGCCGTCCGCGTAGACGGCGAGGCGACGAAGCAGGGTGCGCTCGGCGGCGGTGAGCAGTGAACTGCTCCAGTCGATCATCGCGCGCAGGGTCTGCTGTCGTGGGGGAGCGTCCCGGTAGCCGGTCGTCAGCAGGCCGAATCGGTCCTCGAGGCGCTCGAGCAGGCGAACGACGCCGAGTACCCGGACGCGCGGCGCGGCCAGTTCCAGGGCGAGCGGGATGCCGTCGAGCCGTCTGCAGATCGCCGCCACGGTCGAGGCGTTGTCCGCCGTCAGCTCGAAGTCGGGGGCGGATGCCGCAACTCGGGACACGAACAGCTCCACCGCGCTCGAATCGGCGACCGAATCAGGTTCACTCGGAAGGCTCAACGGTACTACGGCCCAGAGGGTTTCGCCTCCGATCGCCAGCGGCGACTGGCTGGTGGCGAGAATCCGCAGTCCCGGCGCTGCGGCCAACAGGTGCCCGGCGACCAGACCCGCCGCGGCCGACAGGTGCTCGCAGTTGTCGATGACCAGCAGGATGCTCTTGGTCCGCAGGATCTCGGTCAGGCGCGCAAGCGGAGCGGTGGGTCCCGGTGCGGGAACGGCGCGGGTCGGGGTGTGCTCGCGGATGGCGAGGACCGTCAACACCGCATCGGCGATCGCCGCGGTGTCCGGTTCGCCCGCTGTTGTCAGCGCGGCCAGTTCCACCAGCCACGCGCCGTCTGGGGTCGAATCCGCCAGCTGCCGTGCGGTTTCCACGGCGAGTCGGGTCTTGCCGACGCCGCCGGGGCCGATGAGCGTCACCAATCGGGAGTTTTCGAGTGCGTCGCGGATGCCCGCCACCGCCTCCGCTCGCCCGATGAGGTCGGTCACCGGTGTCGGCAGGTTGCCGTGCACCGTGGGCCCGGTCGTGTTCCTCGGTCCCAGTGCGGAGTCGCGGCGCAGGATCGCGCCGTGCAGCGCGACGAGTTCCGGATCGGGGTCGAGGCCGAAATCCTCGGCCAGGATCTCGCGCAGCCGCGCATAGCTCGCGAGCGCCTCTGCCTGCCTCCCTGCGCGATAGAGCGCACGCATGTGGGCGCCGCGCAGCCTGTTTCGGTGGGGATGCCGGTCGACCAGGCCGGCCAACTCGGCAACGAGTGCCGCATCCTCGCCGAGCGCGAGGCGGGTTTCGGCCTGCTCCTCCAGGGTGGTGAGTCGCCCTTCCTCGAGCCGGGTGGCGGCGGCTCGGGCGAACGGTTCCTCGGCATACTCGGCGAACGCCGGACCGCGCCAGAGTTCGAGAGCGCGCCCGATCAGCGCGATCCGCGACCTCGGATCGGGCTCGGTCCGCGCCTGGGCAGCCAAGCGTTCGAATCGGACCGCATCCACCGCATCGTCGTCGACCCTGAGCAGGTAGCCGGACGCCTCGAACGCGACGAGCTCCCTGCCGCCCGGCTCGGCCTGCTCGAATGCCCGGCGCAGCAACGAGATCTTGGTCTGCAGGGTGCTCTGCGCGCTCGGAGGCGGTTCGTCGCCCCACAGCGCCTCGATCAGTCGATCCGCGGAAACCGGCTTTCCCGGATGGACGAGCAGGGCAGCCAGCAGCGCGCGGACCTTGCGTTCGGTGATCGCGATCGGCCGTCCCCGTGCCGCCTCGGCGCGCAGTGGGCCAAGGATTCCGAACCGCATGCCGTCACGGTAGTGCAGATCATCGACATCGCCCGCCGGCGTCAGCGGACCACAAGCGATACGCAAGGACGGCCGCGCAGGCTCGGATCCGTCAGCAGGACAGAGCCGTACGAACGAAGGGCACACGATGAACCACAGCGCGAACACCCCGGTCACGGTCATCGGACTCGGGCCGATGGGACGGGCCATGGTCGGCGCGTTCCTCGACGGGGGGCACCAGGTGACGGTGTGGAACCGGACGGCCAGCCGCGCCGACGAACTGGTCTCGAGGGGAGCGAAACGAGCGGAGACGCCCACGGAGGCCGTGCTGGCGAGCGATCTGGTGATCCTCAGCCTGACCCACTACGGCGCCATGTACGACGTCCTCGACACCGTCGGAGACGCGCTGGCAGGACGGGTGGTGGTCAACCTCAGCTCCGACACCCCGGAGGCGACAAGGGAAGCGAGCAGATGGCTCGCCGACCGGGGTGCCGATCTCCTGGTGGGAGGAGTGATGGTGCCAGCGCCGATGGTCGGGGGGGACGGCGCCTATGTCTTCTACAGCGGCGCCGAGTCGACGATGGACGCGCACCGCCAGTCGCTGTCCGCGATCGGCAGGCCCGACTACCGCGGCGAGGACCCGGCGCTCGCGCAACTCTGGTATCAGGCCCAGCTCGACGTGTTCCTGACGGCGCTGTCCAGCTTCGCCCACGCCGCGGCCCTGGTCGGCTCGGCGGGGGTTTCCGCCACGGAGTTCTTCCCCTACGCGGCGGAGACGTTCACCCTCGCGGTGTCGATGCTGGAGGAGTCAGCCGAGCGTTTCGACGCGGGCGACCACCGCGACGAGGGTGCCAACGTCACGATGATGGGGGCGACCGCCGACCACATCGTCGGGGCCAGCCGGGACGCGGGCATCGACGTCGAACTCCCGCAGGCGATCCAGGCGCACTACGCGCGGGCCATCGCCGATGGGCACGGCCGGGACAGCTGGACCAGCCTGTTCGAGACGATCAGGAAGCCGCGACCGGCGAATCGGTGATCGCCGAGGCGTCAGGGGGTCTGCGGACGGATGTCCGAGCAGCTCGCGCTGACATGGGTGACGATGCCCTCGCGGATGCCGCAGGTGACTGTGGCGCCCCGTGCGACACCGATCTCCCAGAAGGGGGCCCCGAGGCCACCCGTGCATGGTGCGTTCGCCTGCTCGCCGGCGGGGACCGCGAGGCTGGTGCGCGAGTAGTTCTGAACCGAGGGGACGTGCATGGCGCCTCCGAGGCCGGGGATCGCTGTGGCGGTCAGGCCGAAGCAGTCGACGCGGACGTGGTGCACCACGGTCGCGCCGGCGGGAACGCCGCTCGCGACACACAGCGAGCTGGCGGCCCCGATGGAGGTGTTCACCCCACACTGCGCCGACGTGATGGGCTGGGCCTGCGCCGCTCCGCCAGCCGACACGAGGCCGCCCGCGATGGCGGTCGAGGCGAATACGGTGCACGCGATGGCTCGAATGGTGGCGTTCATGGCGGCTCCTGATCTCCGGATACGACAACTGTCGCAGCTCCGCCGCCCGTGCGCGCGTCTTACCCCGGTCGGGGTGAGACGCGCGCACAGTCATCGCTCGATACCGCCCTCGCCCGCGAGGGCGAACAACCCGTTCTCGGTCTGCTCGACAAGCCCGTCCACCAGCAGCGAGTCCAGCGCCCGGTCCCGCTGCGCGGGGTCCGTCAGCCACACCTGGTCCAGCCGCGCCCGTTCGACCGGCGCGTGGGTCCCGCGCAGCACGTCCAGGAGCCGGCCGCGGACCTGGCGATCGGTGCCCGCGAACTTCTGCACCTTGCGCGGCGGCCCGGTGTGCGCGGGGCGACCCGTGGTCAGCCAGGCACAGTCGGTCAGCGGACAGCGTTCGCAATCGGGGTTGCGGGCAGTGCAGACAGTCGCGCCCAGTTCCATCAGCGCGGCCGAGAACACCGTGGCCCTGGCTCTGGTCCGCGGCAGCAGCGCGTCGACGTCGGCGAGGTCGCGGGTGGTGGACGGGTTGCCGGGCTCCGCCGCGCCGTGCACCGCCCGGGCGACCACGCGCCTGACGTTGGTGTCCACCACCGGGACCTGCTGCCCGTACGCGAAACAGGCGACCGCGCGCGCCGTGTAGGCGCCGATCCCCGGCAGGCCGAGTAGGACGTCCACGTCGGCGGGGACGACGTCGCCGTGCTCCGCGGCCAGCACCCGCGCGCATTCGTGCAGTCGCAGCGCCCGCCGGGGGTAGCCGAGCTTGCCCCAGGCACGCAGCACCTCGCCCTGGCTCGACGCGGCCATCAGCGAGGGCACCGGCCAGCGCTGCACCCACTGTTCCCAGATCGGCGCGACGCGCACCACCGGCGTCTGCTGCAGCATGATCTCGCTCATCAGGATCTGCCAGGCAGTGACGCCGTCGCGCCTCCACGGCAGGTCACGGGCCTTACGCTCGTACCAGGCAATGAGTGCGGAGGAGTTCACTTGAACTTCACACCTCCCGTTTCACGGTTTTGCCAGGTGGCGGATGAAGCACGGAAAATGCGGTGTGCACAATGGCTGACATGCCCAACTCAAACCCCATTTCGGCCTGGAAGGCGCTCCAGCAGGGTAACGACCGCTTCGTGAACGACGCGTCGGTGCACCCCAGCCAGGGCGTCGCCGACCGGGCGAAGCTCGTCGGCGGCCAGCACCCCACCGCGGTGATCTTCGGCTGCGGCGACTCGCGCGTGGCCGCCGAGATCATCTTCGACCAGGGCCTCGGCGACATGTTCGTGGTGCGCACGGCCGGCCACGTCATCGACAGCTCGGTGCTCGGCTCCATCGAGTATGCGGTCGAGATCCTCAACGTGCCGCTGATCGTGGTCCTCGGGCACGACACCTGCGGCGCGGTCGCGGCCACGATCAACGCGCTCGACAACGGGGCCATCCCCGGCGGCTTCATCCGCGACGTCGTCGAAAAGGTCGCGCCGTCGATCCTGATCGGCCGCAACGAGGGCCTGTCCACGGTGGACGAGCTCGAGGCGCGCCACGTGGTGGAGACCGGCGACCTGCTCCAGCAGCGGTCGCGGATCATCGCCGACCGGGTGGCGGCGGGGACCTGCGCCATCGTCGGCGTCACCTACCAGCTCTCCGACGGTCGAGTGCACCTGCGGAACACGGTCGGCGACGTCGGCGAGGTGGCCGACTGAGCGACACGCCGGGCCTGGTGGACCTCCGCCCGGGCCCGGGCACCTAACGTGGGTTCTGTGTTGGAACCAACCGGGCCGCTGCCCCCCGAGATCTACTGGCGACGACGCGCGCTCGCGATCGGGGCTGGCGTGGTCGCGCTCATCCTCTTGGTGTGGATCGTGACGTCGCTCGGCGGCGGCGAGGATGATCCGTCGGCCGCGGCTGCGGCCGTCAGCAGCTCGCAGAGCAGCCCGTCTTCCGGCGAGGCCGCCCCCAGTTCTTCGGGGGACTCCGGCGGGTCCGGGTCCGGTGAGGCGTCCGGCGCTGGCGGGGCCTCCGGGTCCGGTGATTCCGGCGCGGGATCCCCGGTCGCCGGCTCCGTCTCGGGCGAGGCGGCAGCGTCCTCGGCGGCCGCCGTCCCGGCGGGACAGTGCCCGGACCAGTCGCTCGCCATCAAGGCCAGCTCGAACCAGCCGAACTACCCGGCGGGTCAGGAACCGCAGTTCGGCATCGTCGTCACCAACATCGGCTCCGCGACCTGCGAGCGTGACCTCGGCGCCGGCATGCAGCAGGTGCTGGTCTACAGCCTTGACGGGCAGCAGCGGGTGTGGTCGAACACGGACTGCTTCCCCAACACGGCGCCGGACATCCGCTCCCTCAAGCCGGGCGAGCAGGCGGCGTTCACGGTCAAGTGGTCGGGCGCGACGTCCGAGCCCGGCTGCACCGCGCCGCGCAACCCGGTCGGCCCGGGCGCCTACACCGTCGTCGGTCAGCTCGGCGCACTGCGCAGCACCCCGGAGCCGTTCAACCTCAGCTGACGCCGCTCCGCGGCCCGTGCGCGTCTTGCATCCCGATCGGGGTAAGAAACGCGCACGGTTCGTGGTTTGGAGACACGCCCTAGTCGTACGGACCGGAGATCGACGTCTCCGCGAGCCGGGACAGCCCCTCCCGGATGTGCCGGGCCCACAGCCCACCGATGCCCTCCACCGACTGCAGGTCGGCGGCTGTCGCGGCGAGCAGGCCCTGCAGGGTCCCGAAAGACCCGACCAGCCGGTGGATCTGGTGGAACTGCAGCCGCGGCACCCGGGTCAGCACCCGGTAGCCGCGCGGGCTCATCGGCGCCTCGAGCGCCTCGATCGTCGCCGGGTACCCGAACGCGCGGGCCAACGTGGTCAGGTCGAGCAGGTCCGCGTCGGTGAGCTTGTCCAGCGCCTCGAGGGTCCGCTCGACGGCCTCCGTCGGGGCCTGCCCCTCGCCCGCGAGGTAGTCGCGGGCCACCAGCTGCCGGGCGATGTCGTTGTCGCCGACCAGGTCCTCCAGCTGCAGGGCAAGCTGCCTGCCGTCGGTGCCGAGCTCGAGCACGTCGCGCTCGATCTCCACCGACACCCGGCGCACCATCTCGAGCCGCTGCACGACGGTGAGGGCGTCGCGCAGCGTCACGAAGTCCTCGATCTCCACGACGGAGAGCTGATTGGTGACCTGGTTGAGCCTGGACTTGTACCGCTCCAGCGTCGCGACGGCCTGGTTCGCCCTCGACAGGATGGTCGGTGAACCCTCGAGCACGTGCCGGATGCCGCCGACGTACACGCTGACGATGCTCATCGACTGGCTCACCGAGACCACCGGATAGCCGGTCTGGATCGCGGTCCGCTCCGCGGCGCGGTGCCGGGTGCCGGATTCCACGGTCGGGATCTTGTAGTCGGGGACGAGCTGGACGTTGGCGCGCACGATCCTGGTGCCGTCGGTGGACAGCACCACGGCGCCGTCCATCTTGGACAGTTCCCGCAGCCGGGTCGGCGCGAATTCGACGTCCAGTTCGAAGCCGCCGTCGCAGAGTTCCTCGATCTCGGCGTCGTAGCCGAGCACGATCAGGGCGCCGGTGCGGCCGCGCATGATTCGTTCCAGGCCGTCGCGCAGCTCGGTACCCGGTGCCAGTCTGGCGATCGTCTCGCGGACGGCGGCAGACGGCGTCGCGTCGTCCATTGCCGTCCCCCTCGCTCGGTTTGCGCGGCGCCTCACCGCCGGGCGGAGTTCGGTCGATCCGCCGTCGCTTCGCGTCCAGGTTACCCAGCGGGGGAGGGGCGGCGGCCTCCCCGGGGGCGGACGCGCCGGAGCCGGACCCGGGCAGGGGCGCGTTCGGGCGGAAATCGGTGAACCGATATTTTGGAGGCCGTGAGCAGTACCTGGACTTTGCCCGACGAACTCGAATTGCCGACCCGACCCGACTTCTTCCCGGAGCCGGGCGGCGCGTTGCCGCAGCACTGGTCGAAGTGCTTCGGATGCGGCGACGACCAGCCCGCGGGGATGGCGATGACCTTCACGGCGCTCGAGGGCCTGGAGGTCTCCGGCCGGCTGACCGTGGCGAACCGGTACCAGGGCGGGCCAGGCGTGATCCACGGCGGCATCCTGTCCGTCGCCTTCGACGAGGTCCAGGGCATGGCGTGCATGGTGCTCGGCGGTCCCGTGGTCACCGGGCACCTGGAGATCGACTTCGCGAGGCCGATCCCGCTCGGCTCGGTGCTCGAGTTCCGCGCCCGCATCGACGGCATGATCCGACGCAAGGTCTACACCAGCGCGGAGGCCCGGATCGTGGAGGGCCCGACCGCCGGTGACGACGTCGTCGCCACCTCCCGCGGGCTGTTCCTGACGATCAAGCCCGAGCACTTCGTGCCGATGCAGGACTTCGTCGACGGGGAGGCGACGTCACCGTTCGGCACGTCGTCCTCGCTGTAGCGCCGCTCAGCCCCGAGGCAGGACCCGCAGGGCCTCCCCGAGATTGGTGACCTCGGTGGCCCGCATCCCCGACGGCGGCGGCCCGGAATCGCGGGGCACCAGTGCGTGCGTGAAGCCGAGCCGCTTCGCCTCGGCGAGGCGCCGGTCGACGCCGGTCACCCGGCGCACCTCGCCCGCCAGTCCGACCTCGCCGAGCACCACCAACCCGGGCGGCAGGGCGGTGTCCCTGAACGCCGACGCCACCGCGACGGCCAGCGCCAGGTCCGCGGACGGTTCGGTCACCCGCATGCCGCCCACGGTCGCCGCGTACACCTCCTGGTCGGAGACCTTCACCCCGTAGCGCCGTTCGAGCACGGCCAGCACCATCGACACCCGCGCCGAGTCCATCCCACTGACAGCGCGCCGGGGCGAGGGGTTGTGCGACTTGGCGACCAACGCCTGCACCTCGCCGAGCAGGGGGCGCTTGCCGTCCATGGTGACGGTGACCGCGGTGCCGGGGACGGCATCGTCGCGGTGGTGCAGGAACAGCCCGGACGGGTCGCTGACGCATTCGATGCCGTCCTCGCGCAACTCGAAACAGCCCACCTCGTCCGCCGCCCCGAAGCGGTTCTTCACGCCCCGCACCATGCGCAGGGTGGAGTGCTTGTCGCCCTCGAAATGCAGCACCACGTCCACCAGGTGCTCGAGCGCGCGGGGCCCGGCCACCGCGCCGTCCTTGGTGACGTGCCCGATCAGCAGGACCGGGATGCCGCTCGTCTTGGCCAGGGACGTCAGCGCGCTGGTGATGGCGCGGACCTGGGTGACTCCGCCGACCACGCCCTCGACGTCGGCGGCGAGCATGGTCTGCACCGAGTCCACGATCAGCAGCGTCGGGCGGACCTGTTCGACGTGCCCGAACACGGTGGCGAGGTCGGACTCGGCGGCCAGGAACACCCGCTCGTGCACCGAGTTGGTCCGGTCGGCCCGGAGCCGGACCTGCCCGGCCGACTCCTCGCCGGTGACGTAGAGCGCGCGGTCCTGGGGGTCGCGCCGCGCCCACTGGTGCACGACCTCGAGGAGCAGGGTCGACTTGCCGACGCCGGGCTCGCCCGCGAGCAGCACCACCGAGCCGGGGACCAGCCCGCCGCCGAGCACCCGGTCCAGCTCGGGCACGCCGGTGGGCTTGGCCCGGCTGGAGGTGCCGCTGATCTGGGTGATCGGGGTCGCCGGGGCGGTCGGCACCATGGAGGCGCTGCGGGCGGTCGTCGCGCCCGGCCTACTCGCGACGGCGGCGAGGAGGGTCACCTCCTCGACCGAGCCCCACGCACCGCAGTCGGGGCAGCGGCCGACCCACTTGGCCATCGAGTTCTGACAGGACGAGCAGCGAAAGCTCGATTTGGGTTTGGCCACGACAGCAGCCTAGGGGCGGGGTCCGACAGGCTGCGTGGGCAGCGCAATCGAGGGCGGGCGGCCGGGACCCGCGCCGACCCTGCGGCCGTACGTCAACTTGAGTCGCTCGCCACGGTGACAGAGCTTACGCTTGGCGTCCATGAGCACCTCGGAGATCGCAACCGTTCTGGCCTGGCACGATGCTGTCAACAGCAACGACATCGACACGCTGTTGGCGCTGTCCAGCGACGACATCGTGCTGCCCACCGACGACGACGATCCCGATCAGGGTCTCGACGAACTCCGCGAGTGGGCGACATCGGCCGGCGTGACGTTCCGGACGGGACGCATGTTCGTGCACAACGGCGTTGTCGTAGTCGAGGAGACGGCCACGTGGGCATCTGATCCCGATAACCCGATCGAGCAGGCGATCGCGTTCCGGGTGGTCGACGACCGGGTGGTCACGGTGGTGCGCCATCGCGACCTTGAGAATGCATTCGACGCGACCGGCCTGGGCGAGGCGGACCTGTACGAGGGGTGATCCCCTCGGTGACCGGGCCCATGTCCTGAACGCCGCCCCCGACCGCGGTCCTCACCGTCGGCAGCATTCGGACCGCACGGGATTCTCGGGAAACCGGGGAATCGCACCGGCGACCGTACGGGAGGCAACCATCGCGCATCCGCTAGTACCGCCGGGCGTCACCGGTCCCGGCTCGCAACCCGCCGGCGAGTAGAAAGACCAGAACGGCCCCCGGCGCTGGGCGCCGAGGGCCGTTCTCGTGAATTCGGGGACTAGTGTCCGCCGCTGCCGAGGGGCTTCGCGTCGGCGTTGCCGGACTTGTCCGACTCGTGCCGCTCGGTCAGCGGCCCCGCATCGACCGGCACGGAGACGACGATGTCGCCCGCCCGCTCGAAGCTGAAGGTCATCGGGACCGTCAGGCCGGGGTGGACGCCCTCGTTGAGGTCGTTGAGCTCCACCAGAATCAGCTGGGTGGGGTCCTCGGCGTCGTCGAGGACGGTCGCCGCGCGCACCCCGGCGCCGAGCGAGGTCTGCGGGTCGATGACCCGGCCGCCCACCTCACCGGCGATGGTGACCGAGCCGGCCGCCTCGGTGGTGATCTTGGTCAGGCGGTCGGCCTTCACCTCGCTGTTGTTCACCGCGGTGAACTTGAGCGCGGCCTTGCCGCCGGGCTCGATGCTGTATTCCTCGCTGTCGGGGTACACGATGTGCACGTTGCGCAGGGAGATATCACCCTGGTTGGCGTAGTTGCCGTTCACGGCTGCCACCTGGGTCGCGGTCTGGGTGATCTGGCCCGCGCTGCAGGCGGACAGCGAGATCGCCGCGGCTGCGGCCAGGGCAACGGCGGTCGCGACTCGTCGAGTCGGCGCATTCAGGGCTGTCACGGGTTGTCCTCCACGGCGTCGGGTCGTACTCCACTAGGCAGAGTAGTAGTCAGGTCTGCGGACTGGGTCCCGGGGTCGTTGTTCGGGGCGTCGTGGCGGGGTCTGCGGTGTCGAAACCCGAGGCCATACGGTCGGTTTGGGCGCTGCTGGATGCACGTTCAGGTCCCCATGTCAACCCCTCCGATCACCCCGCTGTGCCCCTGACCTGGGGCGTTGGAGACGGCACGGTCGGGTCCCGTGTTAAACTGTGAAGATCGAAAGGGGCACGGGACAGATGATTTTTAAGGTCGGAGACACCGTCGTATACCCCCACCACGGAGCGGCGCTGATCGAGGCAATCGAAACTCGCACCATCAAGGGTGAACAAAAGGAATATCTCGTTCTCAAGGTCGCTCAGGGCGACCTGACCGTCCGGGTCCCCGCGGATAACGCAGAGTACGTCGGCGTCCGTGATGTTGTTGGCCAGGAGGGCCTGGACAAGGTCTTCCAGGTGCTGCGCGCGCCGCACACCGAGGAGCCGACCAACTGGTCGCGCCGCTACAAGGCCAACCTCGAGAAGCTCGCCTCCGGCGACGTGAACAAGGTTGCCGAGGTCGTTCGGGACCTGTGGCGTCGTGAGCAGGACCGCGGGCTGTCCGCGGGCGAGAAGCGGATGCTCGCCAAGGCTCGTCAGATCCTCGTCGGTGAGCTCGCGCTCGCCGAGGGCACCGACGACGCCAAGGCGGAGATCATCCTCGACGAGGTTCTCGCAGCAGCGTCCTGACAAATGAACAACGTGACTGACCCGGCCGAAGTGAACAGCGGAGGCCGGGTCATTGCATTGGTGCCAGCCGCGGGACGCGGGGAGCGCCTCGGGGCGGGTATCCCGAAGGCGTTCGTCACCCTGCGGGGTGTCTCCATGCTTCGGCTCGCCGTCGACGGGCTGATCGACTCCGGTGTCGTCGACCGCGTCGTGGTGATCGTGCCCGCGGACCGGATCGACTCGGTGCGCGCCGATCTCCCCGAGGGGGTCGACGTCGTCGCGGGCGGCGCCGAACGCACCGACTCGGTGCGCGCGGGGATCGAGGCCGCCCCGGACGCGGACCTGCTGCTCGTGCACGACGCCGCCCGGGCGTTGACGCCACCGCCCCTGATCGCCCGCGTCGTCGCGGAGTTGCGGGCAGGCCGCGACGCCGTGGTCCCCGCCCTGCCGGTCACCGACACCATCAAGACGGTGGACCTGCTCGGCGCGGTCACCGGCACCCCCGAACGGTCGGAGTTGCGTGCCGTGCAGACGCCGCAGGGTTTCACCGCGGATCTGCTGCGGCGGGCCTACGAGGCCGCCGACTCGTTGGCGACTGATGATGCGGGACTGGTCGAACGGATCGGCGCGCGGGTCCGCACGATCGTCGGGGATCCGTTGGCCTTCAAGATCACCACGCCGCTTGACCTGGCGCTGGCCCGGGCGTTGGCGACCGACGAACCGATCGAGCAGTAGGGAGCCCGGCAACCGTGCGAGTGGGAATCGGCACCGACGTCCATCCGATCGAGGTCGGCAGGCCGTGTTGGATCGCCGGGCTGTTGTTCGCGGACACGGACGGCTGCGCCGGCCACTCGGACGGCGACGTCGCAGCGCACGCGCTGTGCGACGCGCTGTTGTCAGCGGCGGGCCTCGGCGACCTCGGCTCGGTGTTCGGCACCGGCAGGCCGGAGTGGGGCGGGGCGAGCGGCGCGGCGCTGCTGACCGAGGTGCGCAGGCTGATCGAAGCCGAGGGCCTGTCGATCGGCAACGCCGCGGTCCAGGTGATCGGGAATCGCCCCAAGATCGGTCCGCGCCGGGTGGAGGCGCAGGACGTGCTCTCCGGGGTGCTCGGGGCCCCCGTCTCCGTCTCCGCGACCACCACCGACGGTCTCGGGCTCACCGGCCGCGGCGAGGGGATCGCCGCCGTCGCGACCGCGTTGGTACTTGACGCCGGTTCGGGCCGGTAAGATCGCACGTCGTGACCCTGCGCCTATTCGACACCGAGACGCGGGCCCTGCGTGACTTCGTTCCGCTGGCCCCCGGACACGCGTCGATCTATCTGTGTGGTGCGACCGTCCAGGGCGAGCCGCACATCGGCCACGTGCGCAGCGGCGTCGCGTTCGACGTGCTGCGGCGTTGGCTGCTGGCCCATGACTACGACGTCGCGTTCATCCGGAACGTCACCGACATCGACGACAAGATCCTGAACAAGGCCGCCGATGCCGGTCGGCCCTGGTGGGAGTGGGCGGCGACCTACGAGCGCGCCTTCGACCGGGCCTACGGCCAGCTCGGGGTGCTGCCGCCGTCGGCGGAGCCGCGTGCGACCGGCCACGTCACCCAGATGGTCGAGATGATGCAGCGCCTGATCGACGCCGGTCACGCGTACGCCGCCGCGGGCGACGTGTACTTCGACGTGCGCAGCTACGCGCAGTACGGCGCGCTGTCCGGGCACAAGCTCGACGACGTGCACCAGGGTGAGAGCGCGGCCGAGGGCAAGCGGGACCCGCGGGACTTCACGCTGTGGAAGGCCGAGAAGCCGGGGGAGCCGTCCTGGCCGACGCCGTGGGGACGCGGCCGCCCGGGCTGGCACCTGGAGTGCTCGGCGATGGCGGAGGCCTACCTCGGGTCGGCGTTCGACATCCACTGCGGCGGACTGGACCTGGTGTTCCCGCACCACGAGAACGAGTTGGCGCAGAGCCGGGCGGCGGGCGACGGATTCGCGCAGTACTGGCTGCACAACGGCTGGGTCACCATGGGTGGCGAGAAGATGTCGAAGTCGCTCGGCAATGTGCTGTCGGTGCCGAATGTCCTGAAGAAGGTCCGGCCGCAAGAGCTTCGGTACTACCTGGGCGGCGCGCACTACCGGTCCATGCTCGAGTACTCCGATCACGCGCTCGAGGTGGCCGCCGAGTCCTACCGCGGCCTCGAGGCGTTCATCCTGAAGACCCGCGAGCGGGCGGGCGAGATCCCGGTCGGCAAGTGGACCGAGGGATTCGCGGCCGCGCTCGACGACGACCTCGCGGTGCCGAAGGCGCTGGCGGAGATCCACGGCAGCAAGACCGAGGGCAACAAGGCGCTCGACGCCGGCGACCTGACCGCGGCGCTGGAGATCGCCTCGCAGGTGCGGGCCATGATGGGCATACTCGGGGTGGACCCGCTCGACCCGCACTGGGCCGCCGATGCCGACGACGGGTCGGCAGCGCACGCGGCGCTCGATGTTCTGGTCCGCGCGAATCTCGATGCGCGCCAGAAGGCGAAGACGGACAAGGACTGGGTCGTCGCCGACCAGATCCGGGACCGGCTCGCCGCGGCGGGCGTCGAGGTCACCGACACACCGAACGGACCCGAGTGGTCCCTCAAGACGAACCACAACGAAGCGGGACTGTGATGGCTGGCAATTCGAGCAGGCGCGGCGCGATCCGCAAGAGCGGAACCAAGAAGGGCCAGGTCGCGGGCTCCGGAGGCAAGGGCAGGCGCAGCCTCGAGGGGCGTGGGGCCACCCCGCCCGCTGTCGAGCGCACCAAGCACCCGGCCGCCAAGCGCGCCCGGGCGGCCGCTCGCGCGGCGGACGCGGGCGGCCGCACCGGAGGCAGCGCGCCGCGCGGCCGCGGCGGGTCCCCGCGCAAGGGCGACGCCGGACCCGAGAACGTGCTGGGCCGCAACCCCGTGGTCGAGTGCCTGCGGGCGGGCGTGCCCGCGACCGCGCTGTACGTCGCGGTCGGCACCGAGAGCGACGACCGGCTCACCGAGAGCGTGCAGCTCGCGGCGGAGGCCGGCATCTCGATCCTCGAGGTGCCGCGCACGGACCTGGACCGGATGAGCGCGAACGGCCTGCATCAGGGCGTCGCCCTGCAGGTGCCGCCGTACCGGTACGCGCACCCGGACGACCTGATCGCCGAGGCCCGCAAGCATCAGGAGCCGGCGCTGCTGGTCGCGCTGGACAACATCACCGACCCGCGCAACCTGGGCGCCGTTGTGCGTTCGGTGGCGGCGTTCGGCGGTCACGGCGTGGTCATCCCGCAGCGCCGCAGCGCCAGTGTCACCGCGGTCGCGTGGCGCACCAGCGCCGGCGCCGCGGCCCGACTGCCGATCGCGCAGGCCACCAACCTGACCCGGACCCTGAAGGACTGGGCGGCCAAGGGCGTGCAGATCGTCGGCCTCGACGCAGGCGGCGACACCACCCTCGACGAGTACGACGGCACCGGACCGGTGGTCGTGGTCGTCGGGTCGGAGGGCAAGGGCCTGTCCCGCCTGGTCCGCGAGAGCTGCGACACCATCCTCAGCATCCCGATGGCCGGCCCGGTCGAGTCGCTCAACGCCTCGGTCGCCGCGGGCGTCGTGCTCGCCGACATCGCCCGTCAACGGAGGCGCTAGCGCGCCTGTGCGTGAATTGCGCCCCTGTGGGGGTGCAATTCACGCACAGTTCCTGACCAGGAGGTTTCCGTGGTCGACCCGACACTCTGGCGGGAGCACGGCACACCCCTGGTCGAATCGACCGGGCACGGGCCGCTGGACGGGATGACCGTCGCGGTCAAGGACCTGTTCGACGTCGCCGGGCACCCTGTCGGGGCGGGCAACGAGCAGTGGCTCGCCCAGTCCCGCTCGGCGACGGCCACCGCGCCCGCGGTCGCCGCCCTGCTCGCGGCAGGCGCCGCCATCGCCGGGATCGCGCGCACTGACGAGTTCGCCTACAGCCTGGCCGGCACCAACGCCCACTACGGGACGCCGCCGAACCCGCGTGCACCGGACCGGATTCCCGGCGGATCCAGCTCCGGCCCCGCCGCCGCGGTCGCCCTCGGCGAGGCCGCCGTCGGGCTCGGCACCGACACCGGCGGCTCGATCCGGGTGCCCGCGTCCTATCAGGGGCTGTACGGCATCCGCCCCACACACGGCGTCGTCGCGGCGGGCGGCGTGCTCCCGCTGGCGCCGTCCTTCGACACCGTCGGGTGGGTGACGCGCGAACCGCAGACGCTCTTCGCGGTCGGTCAGGTGCTGCTGCCCGCGGGCGGCGACCGGGGGTTCTCCCGGGCGATCGTGTCCGACGAGGTCCTCGGGCTGGGGTCGCGTCGGGTCCGCGAGGCGATCGGCGCGGCGCTGGCGGACTGGGGCGGCGGCGATCTGCCGCCGATCCACAGGACCTCCTTCGACACCGGCGTCCTGCCCGGCTGGGCCGACGTCTTCCGCACGGTGCAGGGCTGGGAGGCGTGGCGGGCGCACGGGGCGTGGATCGAACGGCACTGGGACGGCCTGGGGCCGGACATCCGCGCGCGGTTCGAGGCGGCGTCCGGTTACACCGACGGGCAGCGGGAGCGGGCCGTGGCGCGGATGCGGCAGATCCGCGGCGAGATCGATCGGTGGCTCGGCGACGACCTACTGCTGTTGCCGTCCGCATCGTCGGTGGCGCCGACGCGGACGGACGCGACGCTGGGCGGGCCGGCTATCGAACGGGCCCGCGCCGCGACCCTGGAGTTGACGGGTATCGCCGGTCTGAGTGGACGTTGCGCGGTGAGCGTGCCGCTGCCCACGGCCGACGGTGTCCCCGTCGGGCTGTGCATCGTCGCGCCGCGCGGACGCGACCTGGAGCTGCTCCGCCTGGTCCGCGGCTTCGCCGCCCGTGCGCGTGTCTCACCCCAATTGGGGTAAGACACGCGCGCAGTCGGGGTGGGCCGAGCGACCACGGTGCGCCGCGTTCGGCGGGTCGCCGCGTTTGGGGGGTCACCGTGCGCCCGTGCGTGTTTCAGCCCGACCCGGGAACCTGCTGAGTTCGGGCGAACCGCACGTCATCGCCCGGCGCCAGCTGCGCGGCCTTCCCCAAGTCGGCGTCCACGACCACCGCGATCACCGGGTAGCCGCCGGTCACCGGGTGATCCGCCAGGAACAGCACCGGCTGTCCGCCGCTCGGCACCTGCAACGAGCCCGGCACCATTCCCTCGCTCGCGAGTTCGACGGTGCCGAGGCGGCGTAGTGGCTCCCGGCCGCGCAGCCGCGCGCCCACCCGGTTGCTGTCCGTCGAGACCGTCCACGACTGGCCGAACAGGGTGTCCACGGCGGCGTTGGCGAAAAGGTCCGCCCGTGGCCCCAGCCGCACCCGCAGCCGAGCGGGGGCAGGGGACGCCGGGGGCGGCGGAATGAGCTCGTCCGCGGGCCAGTCCGCGCTCAGTCCGCCGACGGGCAGTCGGTCGCCCGCCCGCACCGGCGCCGGGCCGAGCCCGGCGAGGGTGTCGGTCGCGCGACTGCCCAGCGTCGGCGGAGCGTCCACCCCGCCGCGCACGGCGAGGTAGCAGCGCAGCCCGCCGGTGGCGTTGCCGAGCACCAGCACGTCGCCGTCGGTCAGATGCACGGCGCTGTAGTCGGCGCGCGGGACGTGGTTGACCGACAGCGGGACGCGGGCGCCGGTGACCGCGACGGTCAGCCGCCCGTGCGCGCGGACCGCCAGCCCGCCGAGCGTCACTTCCAGGGTTGCGGCCCGGGGATCGTTGCCCACCAACCGGTTTGCGCTGTCATGGGATCCGCGGTCGGCCGCCCCCGACACCCCGACACCGAGCGCGCCGTATCCGGGCCTGCCACGGTCCTGGACCGTGATCAGCGCCCCGGTGCGCAACACCTCCAGCCAAGCCACCCAACGATTGTCGCCCATCGCGGCTGCGCGACAGTACGATCGCCGAATGCTCACCGCCGCGCTCTACGGGCTCGGAACCGCCGTGCCGCTGCTCATCGGGGCGCTGGTCGGGTTGCGTTACGACCTGCCGCGGCCGCTGCTGGCCGCGTTGATGGCATTCGGTGCTGGCACGATGGTGGCGGCGGTGTCGACGGAGCTGTTCCAGCCGGCGTTCGAGGCCGAGGGCGTGCTGATCGCCGGGACCGCGCTGATGGCGGGTGCGCTCGTCTACGTGGTGTCCGATCACCTCATCGAGAACAAGCTCGGTGCCGCCGCCCTCGGCTGGGCGTTGATGCTCGGCACGCTGCTCGACGGCATCCCGGAGAACACCGCGCTCGGCGTCTCGCTCAGCGCGGGCGGCGGACTGGTGCTGCTCGTCGCGGTCGCGGTCGGCAACGTGCCGGAGGCCGTCGCGGGTGCGGCGTCGATGCGCAAGCAGCCGAACTTCAACAGAGGCCGGGCGGTGCTGCTGTGGACCGTGACGGCCGTCGTGCTGGTGCTGGTGGTGATCGCCGCGAACGCGGCCGCCGACACCATCCCTGACCGGCACGTCGCCGTGATCCAGGCGTTCGCGGGTGGGGCGACGATCGCGGTGCTCGCGGATTCGCTGATGCCGGAGGCGTATCGGGAGGGCGGCTGGTGGGTTGGGCTGTCCACCGCGCTCGGCTTCCTCGTCGCGTTCGCGCTCGGCGGCTAGCACCCGGCCGCCCGCACTCCCCGGTTCGCCGACTGTGCACCTGCGGGCGCGCTTTCTCGGGCGACGCCCCGATAGCTGCACTCTCGGCGAGCCGCCGAATTGACCTCGACCTAGGTGCAGGTTTTAGCGTGGTGGACATGCGACCGACCGATACCCATTCCCCGGCGGACCGTGGCTGGCGGCAGCTGCTCGGCCCCGACCACCTCGGGCCGATGGTGGTGCTGGCCGGCGGCGTCGCGCTGTACGCGATCAACATCTACCTGACCACCAGCCTGCTGCCGTCCGCCATCGACGAGATCGGGGGAGCGCGGTTCTACGCGTGGGCCACCACGATCTTCCTTGTCGCCTCGGTGATCTCGGCGGTACTGGTGAGCCGGCTGCTCGCGGCCGCGGGCCCGCGGGGCGCGTACCTCGTCGCGATCGGGCTGTTCACGGCGGGCACCGTTGTGTGCGCGGCCGCACCCGACATGCTCGTACTGCTGCTGGGGCGTGGCCTGCAGGGATTCGGCGGTGGGCTGCTGAGCGGGCTGAGCTACGCGCTGATCCGGTCCACCCTGCCCCGGCATCTGTGGGCACGCGCGTCGGCGCTCGTCTCCGGGATGTGGGGCGTCGGGACGTTCGTCGGGCCTGCGCTCGGCGGGTTGTTCGCGCAGTTCGGTGCCTGGCGGTGGGCGTTCGTCGTCCTCGCCCTCCTGGCGGTCGGTATCGCGGCACTGGTGCCCCGGTACATCGGTGGGGGCCGGATCGAGGGCCGGAGGGTCGGCGTTCCGGCCGGGTCGATGCTGTTGCTGTCCGCGGCCGCACTGCTGGTGAGCGTGGCGGGCATCGCGACGAGTGCGGCCCTCACCGCGGTGGGTGTGATCGCCGGGATCGCGCTGCTCGTCGTCTTCCTCGCGCACGAGCGACGAACGGACACCGGCGTGCTTCCCGCCGTGACGTTCGTGCCCGGAAACACCCTGAAGTGGACCTATGCGACGTTCGCGCTGTTGGCGGTCGCGTCCACCGTGGAGACCTTCGTGCCGCTGTTCGGTCAACGGCTCGGCGGTCTGGAACCGTTGGCGGCGGGATTCCTGGGGGCCGCGCTCGCCGTCGGCTGGACCCTCGGCGAGATCACCAGCGCGGGTGCGTCGCGCCGGTCGGCGGTGCGCACCCTGGTCGTCGCAGGCCCGGCCATGGTGGCGTTCGGATTTCTCGTCGCGGCGGCAACCCAGCGTGAGGGCGCGACGGGGTGGGTGATCGGGGTCTGGGTCGCGGCGCTGGTGCTGGGCGGCGCGGGCATCGGCGTGGCGTGGCCACACCTGGCCACGTTCGCGATGGGCGCCGCGGACGATGAGGTGGAGGGCGGCAAGGCGGCCGCCGCGATCAACACCGTGCAGTTGGTCTGCAACGCGGTCGGGTCGGCGTTGGCAGGCGTCCTGGTGAATCTCGGCGGGTCGATGGCGGATTCGGCGAGGCTGCTGTTCGGGTTCTTCGCCGCGTTCGCCGCAGCCGGTGTGCTGACGGCCTGGCGCAGCACGAGGCCGCGCAGCTGAGCTCGCCGACTGTGCATTTATCGGTGCGTCGGCCGATTGGACGCGCCCACAGGTGCACTCTCGACGAGAGCCGAACCGCTCAGACCGCGACGAACCGGACCGTGTCGCCCGGCCGCAGCAGCGCAGGGGGCTCGCGGTCGACGTCCCACATCCGCTCGGTGGTGTGGCCGATCAGCTGCCAGCCGCCCGGCGACTTCCGGGGATAGACACCCGAGAACTCGCCGGCCAGCCCGACCGCGCCCGCGGGCACCTCGGTGCGTGGATCCTCCCTGCGGGGCACCCGCAGCCGCGGGTCGCCGCCGACGAGGTACCCGAATCCGGGAGCGAACCCGGCGAACGCGACGGTCCAGTCGCTGCCCGTGTGTGCCGCGACGACGCCGTCAGTCCCGAGGCCGGTCAGCTCGCCGACGGCCGACAGGTCAGGTCCGTCGTAGCGGACCGGAATCCGCACCAGCGCACCTGCTTCGGTGGGCAGCCCGGTCGCGGGCGCGGTGTCCTGCAGCCAGTGGGTGATCCGGGCTCGATCGGTGCGCCGGAAGTCGAACCGCACCAGGATCGTTCGGGCCGCCGGGACCAGGTCGAGCACGCCTGCCACCCGGTTCGCGTCCAGTGCACGATA
The DNA here is from genome assembly GCF_042754885.1 of Rhodococcus sp. NPDC059179. Lineage (NCBI taxonomy): Bacteria > Bacillati > Actinomycetota > Actinomycetes > Mycobacteriales > Nocardiaceae > Rhodococcus > Rhodococcus sp. NPDC059179. The sequence continues at coordinate 1,070,098 of NZ_JBHZBV010000001.1, forward strand.
GTGCGCGAGCACGGTGTCCAGGTCGTCGAACTCGGCGAGCACCGCGCCGTCGCCCGCGTCGAGCAGGCGCATCAGACGAACGGCTCGACGCGCACACCCGCGCTGTCGAGTCGCGCCCGGATCGCGGCGGCCATCTCGACCGCGGACGGCGAATCCCCGTGCACGCAGACGGATTCGGCCCGTGCGGTCAGGACGGTGCCGTCGACGGCCTCGATCTCCGCGTGCTCGACCATCCGCAGCACCCGCGCCGCGACGAGTTGCGGGTCCGACAGCACTGCGCCGCGTGTTCCGCGTGGCACCAGCTCGCCGGTGGGGGTGTACCCGCGGTCGGCGAATGCCTCGGCCACAGTGCGAAGGCCGGCGGCGTCCGCCTCCGCGAGGAAGACCGACCCGGGCAGCCCGAGCACCGGCAGGGTGGGGTCGTAGGCGACGACGGCCGCGACGACAGCGCGGGCCTGTTCGCGGTGGTGCACGATCGCGTTGTACAGCGCGCCATGGGGTTTGACGTAGGCAACCGCGGAGCCGACGGTCTGCGCGAGGGCGTCGAGGCCGCCGATCTGATAGATCACGTCCGCGGTCAGGTCCGCGGGTGCGATGTCGATGAAGCGGCGCCCGAAGCCGGCCAGGTCCCGATAGCCGACCTGCGCGCCGATTCGCACGGCCCGCTGCGCGGCAGATCGGCAGGTGCCCAGCAGCGTGGTCGGGTCACCGGCGTGGAACCCGCATGCGACGTTCGCGCTGGTCACCAGGGTCAGCATGGCCTCGTCGTCGCCGAGCCGCCAGGCGCCGAAGCTCTCGCCGAGGTCGCTGTTGAGATCGATGGATGCCACGGCCTTCGATCTTAGTGCTCCGGCGCGGACTCAGGCCGAGACCGCGACCCGTCCGCTGCTGCTGCCGCGGCGCTTCCCGACCACCCGGCAGATCAGGTAGATCACGAACGAGATGGCGGTGACGAAGCTGGACACCGGCACGCCGGGGGCCAGGGAGAGCAGGATGCCGCCGACCGCGGCGATCTCGGCGAACAGGATCGACAGCAGCGTCGTCCGGAGCGGGCTCGAGGTGATCCGGGCCGCGGCGGCTGCTGGGGTGATCAACAGCGAGAGCACCAGCAGCGCGCCGACGATCTGCACACCGAGCGCGGCGGCCACGCCGACCAGGACGGCGAACACGATGGCCAGCCCGCGGACGGGGACGCCGCGGGCCAGCGCGACGTCCGGATCGGTGCTCGCGAACAGCAGCGGCCGGTACACCACGACCAGCACCGCCAGCACCAGCACGGCGCACACCAGCAGCAGCTGCAGACCGCTGTTGCCGACGCCGACGATCTGGCCGACCAGCAGCGAGAAGCTGGTGCCGGTGCGCCCCGGGTACAGCCACATGAACAATACGGACAGGCCGAGGCCGAACGACAGGACCACGCCGATCACCGAGTCGCGTTCGCGCACCTTTGATCCGAGCAGCGCGAACAGCACCGCCGCCAGCACGGAGCCGACGATGGCGCCGAGTCCGACGCTGATCCCGGCCAGCAGCGCGGCGGAGGCGCCGGTCAGCGACAGTTCGCTGGTGCCGTGCACGGCGAACGACATCTGCCTGCTGATGATCAGCGGACCGATCGCGCCTGCCAGCAGCCCCAGGATGGCCGCGGCGAGCAGCGCCTGTTGCACGAAGTCGTACTGCAGCAGGTCGATGGTGGCCTGCCAGTCGAACATCATCGAAAACGCGTCGGCGAGCTTCTCGTTCATTCGTGTGCCTCGTGGTGGATGCCGTCGACGCCCGCGGACCCGAGCGCGTCGATGGCGTCGCCGGTGCCGACGACGACGAGCCGTCCGCGCACGTGCAACACCTCGACGTCGGTCTGGTACAGCTCGGAGAGCACCTCCGAGGTCATCACCTCGGCGGCCGTGCCGATCCGGAAGCGCCCGTCGACCAGGTACAGCACCCGGTCGACCAACGGCAGGATCGGATTGATCTCGTGGGTGACGAACAGCACCGCGGTGTCATGACCGAGCCGGCGCTGGTTGATCAGGTCGGACACCCGATGCTGGTTGGCCAGGTCCAGGCTGAGCAGCGGCTCGTCGCAGAGCAGCACCTTCGGATCGCCGACCAGCGCCTGCGCGACCCGCAGTCGCTGCTGCTCGCCGCCGGACAGGGAACCGACCGGGGCGTCGGCGAATGCCCGGGCTCCGACCTGGTCGATGGCGTCGTCGACGATGATCCGGCGAGAGCGGCGGGAGCGGAACCCGGTGCCCCAGCGGTGGCCGTCCACGCCGAGCCCGACCAGGTCGCGCCCGCGCAGCGGCAGGCCCTCGTCCATAGTCTTTTGCTGCGGCACGTATCCGACGTGGGAGTTTCCTGCCCGGGCGGGTGTTCCCGCGATCGTGGCGGTGCCCGCGGACAGCGCGAGCTGGCCGAGCAGGACCTTCAGGAGCGACGTCTTGCCGGACCCGTTCGGGCCGAGGACCGCGACGAACTCGCCCTGCTGCACGCTCAGGTCGAGTTCGGACCACAGCGTGCGGTCGCCGTAGGCCAGCCGGGCGCCGCTCAGCTCGACGGCGGGTGTTCGGCTGACGTTCGGTGCGTCGGGGGCAGGGTGGGTCACGGGGCCATTCCGGGTCTGGGTGATGTAGCTCGTTTTCGGCAAGCATGATCGGTGGACTGGGTCTTCGGCGCGCGGGGCGCAACGGTTCTCAGCGTGCGGCGTTCAATGCCGAGGCCAGCGATTCGGCGGTTCGGGTCTGCCACTGAATGTAGTCGGTTCCGTCGGGCAGGGTCTCGGTGACTTCGACGACCGGGATGCCCGCCGATTCGGCGGCCTCGCGAATGTTCTGGGTCGCCTTGTCCTGGGTCTGACTGTTGTAGACCAGGACCTTCACCTTCTTGTCGGCGAGCAGATCCCGCGTCGCCGCGACGGCGGCGGGCGGCGGGTCGTTGCCGTCTTCGATGGCCTTCGTGAAGTCTTCCGGGGTCTCGTCCCTGAGATCGGTTGCCGCCAGCAGGTAGTGGGCAATCGGCTCGGTCTGGGCGACCGGGGCCTGCGGATGCGCCGCCGCAATCGCGCCGGTGATGGCCGTGACGGCGTGCAATTGCTCATGGAAGGTCGCGGCGTTGGCGGCGTACACGTCGGCATTGGTGGGATCGATGGTGCCGAGCTCGGCCGCGATCTGCTTGGCGACGGCGTCTGCCGTTGGGATGTCGTACCAGACGTGTTCGTTCACGCCGCCGTTGCCGTGGTCGTGACCGGCGTGCGAGTCATGTTCGGCCGCAGCGGGTTCCGTGGGTCCGGTCGTGGCGCCCGCGGTCTCGGCGACGTGATCGTGCTCGCCGTGCAGGTCGGTCTCGGTGCCGTACAGCGCGAAGGCGTCGACGGTCGTCTTGCCGGGGGTGCCGGCGAGGACGTCGTCGATGAACTCGTCGTAGCCGCCGCCGTTGTAGACCACCAAGTCAGCGTCGGTGATCGCGGCGGCGTCCCGGGGGCCGGCCTCGAAGGAGTGCGGGTCGGCCGACGGGTCGTTGACGATCGACGTGACGTCGGCGCGGTCACCCGCGACGGCGGCGGCCACCGAACCCCAGACGTTCGTGGAGGCGACGATGTTGGCGCGCTGTCCGTCCGCGAGCGGGGTCGTGCCGGGGTTCGGGTCGGACGAGCAGGCACCGAGGGTGAGCACGCCTGCGATGGCCAGGCCGACCGCGGTGATCGCCTTCCGGCGCAGGGGCCGGGTCGGCGAGTTAGGGGGCGTCGGTTCTCCCAGGAGCATGGGCTAGATACTAATGGAAACCGTTTCCGTTGTACATTGGAGGGGCGATGACCTCGGTCACCGGCGCCATTGCGTACCGTCCCGTTATGCCCCGGTCCCGTCATCCGCGCCGACAGGCGACGCTGGCGTCGCTCGCGGCGGAGCTCAAGGTCTCCCGAACGACGGTCTCGAACGCCTACAACCGCCCCGATCAGCTGTCCACGGAGCTGCGTGAACGGGTGCTGGAGGCGGCCAAGCGTCGCGGCTATCCCGGGCCGGACCCGGTTGCCCGCTCGCTGCGCACCCGCAAGGCGGGCGCCGTCGGGTTGCTGCTCACCGAGGCGCTGAGCTATTCCTTCCGGGATCCGGCCGCGATGAGCTTCCTGGCCGGGCTGGCGGAGTCGTGCGAGGCCGCCGGGCAGGGCTTGCTCCTGATCCCGGCCGGACCCGGACGCGACGACGTCCAGTCCGCGGCAGTCGTACAGCAGGCCGGGGTGGACGGTTTCGTCGTCTACTCCGTTGCCGACGACGACCCGTACCTCGCCGCGGTACTCGAACGGCGCCTGCCGATGGTGATCTGTGACCAGCCGCGCGAGATCGACGGCGCATCGCTGATCGGAATCGACGACCGGGGTGCCATGCGTAAGATCGCCGACTACCTACTGTCGTTGGGGCACAAGGACATCGGCGTGATCTGTATGCGACTGGGGCGGGACCCGAGGGACGGTGTGGCAGATGCCGCCCGACTCGATTCGCCGAAGTTCCACGTGCAGCGTGAGCGGATCGCCGGGGTGCGGGACGCGCTCGCCTCGGCCGGCCTGAACCCCGGATCGTTGACGGTCATCGAGCGTGCGGAGCACAGTTCCCAGGCCGGTCACTCCGCGGCCGAGCAGGCGCTCGCCACCAATCCGCGCATCACGGCCCTGCTGTGCACCACCGACGTGCTCGCGCTCGGAGCCCTGGACTACGCCCGCTGGAGCGGCATCGATGTGCCCGGCCAGCTGTCCATCACCGGGTTCGACGGCGTCGACGACGCATTGCGGGAGGGCCTGACCACGGTCCGTCAGCCCGCGGAAGAGAAGGGCAGGCGGGCAGGTGCTCTGCTGCTGACGCCGTCGCATTCCGGCGTGGCCACCGTCGAGATGCTCGAGACCGAACTGCTGCGCGGCCACACCGCGGCGCCGCCGACCGCCTGAACCACGGGCCGACTATCCCCGGAACACCAGGAGCGGCACATGCAGCTCGGCGGAGGTGAGCGACCCGTGGTGACCGATGAGAATGGACTGCAGTGGCTCGGCGCCCGTCCGGATCAGTGCGCTCGATCCGCGGGAGATCGCGATCACGTCGCCGATCCGCTCCTCGGCGGCAGCGGTGACGGTCGGGCCGAACCAGCCGTTGTCGATCGCCTCGGCGCGGGTCAGCACCGCGAACTCGTCGCCCAGCCGGTCCTGCCAAGCGGTCCGCACCTCGTCTGCGGCCCCGACCTGCGTGTACACGTGGCGGGCACGCGGCTCGCCGCCGATCAGGTGGACGCCATCCCTCAGCTCGGGCGACGCGTCGATGTCGATGGGGGAGCGCACCTCGACCATGCCGTGGTCGGCGGTGACGATCAGGGCTCCGTCGCTCGGAAGGCGCTCCGCGAGCTGACGCGCCATCAGGTCCACCTGCGCCAACTCGAGCGCCCACGCGGTCGACGCCGGGCCCCGGGCATGACCGGTCAGGTCCAATTCGCCGTGGTAGGCGTAGACCAGGGAACGTGAACCCAGCCGCAGCGCGCTCGCCGACGCATCGACCAGGTCGCCGAGCGAGAAGCTCGGCCGGAACTCCCCACCTCGCAGCGCGGCCCGGGTCAGGCCGGACCCACCCTGGTAGGGCGGAGCCACCCTCGACACCGAGATGCCGTCCGCGGCGGCGCGCTCGAAAGCGGTCGGAGTCGGCTGAAACTCCTCGGGGACGAGCTCCTTGAGTAGGTCGACGCGCGGGCCCTCGCCGTGCAGCCGCCATTTCAAGGGGTTCATCAATCGATCCTGGCCGGCCGTGGCGATGAGGTAGCCGACCACGCCGTGTTCGCCGGAGGGCAGGCCCGTGCCGAGCGAGGCGAGGCTGGTCGCGGTGGTGGTGGGGAAGCCGGCGGTGAGGATGGGGCCGAGCCGGCTGGAGAGGAAGGGCGCCGACTCCGGGTGTGCCGCCAGGAGTTCGGCGCCGAGTCCGTCGATCAATAGGACGCAGGCGCGGGAGATGCCCGAGAGATCGAGGCCGATCCGGTCCGTCTCGCCGGCCACACCGAGATGCGCGAGCACGGAGGGAACAAGGTCGGACAGTGTCGCCTGGCCATACCGGGGTGCGAGGAGCATGACGCCAGGCTATCCGCGGCCCCGGTGGCAGCGCCCAAACACGCGGCAGCAACGACGTAGCGTCGCTGCGGGCGAGGAAGATTCCGATGTACGCCGCTGACCTGCGGATTTGACGCTGTGTTCTTGTTCGCGTAACTTTTGTCGAGTCAGAGCGACACGGACACCGACCCGGGCCGAGAGGCCGGGGACACGAGGTTGGACGTAGGCGCCAGACCATCCCAGAAGTTGTAGCCGGTTTCGATCGGTTGTGCTTCGTTGCCTTCTCTTCTCTGGCGGGGCCGGTTTTGACCGGGTCTGCGGGATGAGATAGGCTGGAACAGTTGCCCCGGAGCGGCCGAGAACGAGTTTCTTGGTGGTGATGGTGTGTGCGTGTTCTTTGAGAACTCAACAGTGTGCCGATGAATGTCAGTGCCAAATTTTGGTACTCCACATCCACTTTTTGGTGGTGTGGGTATTTGCTGGCTCTTTTCCTTCTTCCGTCGGAGAGGGGTCAGTGTTTGAAGCTAGTTTGAGTTTTTGATTGCTAGTGATTTGAC